>JAOZUW010000042.1 GCA_029938465.1 Bacteroidales bacterium
CTTACAAACGAAACACTTCATATTCTTTTCGTCTTACTGCTCGTTTTATGGCATCAAACATATTTTCGTTTCCTAGTCCCTCAACATTATTTAAGCATTGTAGAGCTTGCTCAAAATCACCTATCTCTCTGTGCATCTCTGCCTTAAGAAGCAATTCTTCACCATTTTCAGGCTTATATATCTGAAGTAATCTTATCAAATTAGGTTTAAAATACAAATTGTAATCTTGAAATCGAGATTCTGGTTTCTTCTTAGATATTTTATTTATCAATCTCTTAAAAAATCTAGGGACTGTAGATTTTAAAGATCTTCTTTTGTCATTTAATAAATGCCATAGCTTCATACGAATATATATTTCACGTATAGATTTATCAGTAAAATCAGAATCCAATATCTTAAGAAAATAATTGATGGTTTTCTGCTCTGAATCTTCCATAAAAGGAGGAAATAAATCGCTAATATGCAAAGCTTCTTTTGTATTATCATAATCAATTTCCTCATCATTACCCTCAAAAACATCCTCTTTCCACATAGGCGATTCACAGTGCACACACAATAAAATCTCATCTAATAATATGGGGTTAGAAGCTTCCACTTTCCCATCGGAATACACCTCGGTATTATTCAATAAATAAGATGTTAATTCATAGGCATACATTTTCTCATTACAGTTTGGGCAATGTATATACGATGTTTGAAAAGTTGTCATAAATGAAGCATTTCTGTAAAAATACATGAATAATATTGTTTAGAGTATAACAATCCGAGTTTTTTTGTAAATTTGGTAAAAATTCTCAACTATTATGGAAATCACTTTAACTGAATGGTATCATTATGTTATATTATTGTTTTGGTTAATTATTCTTGCCGTAGGAGTATCGAATTACCCAGCTGTTGAAAAATATTTTATTATTAAAAAAGGCTTTAACAACCAACAATTAGATAAAACGCTTCTTATTATTTCATTTTTACTTGGGTTATTTATGGTATTAGGAAAAGTTATTCAGCCAGCAGATCTTGATGAAACTGCTGCAAGTACTTGGAATAATGCGCTTTATGTCTTACCTGGTATTTTCTTACTTCTTGTTGGCTACAATATTTTTATTTCTTTTACTAATTACATTGGAAAAAGCAGAACCATCCGTAGTATAATTCAAACTATAATATTGATTATATATTTTTATTCGGGTATGCTTAGCGCACTTATGTTACTTTTTACTTTTGCTATCATTATTATCATCTATTTCTTTATTAAGTTTAAACATATTTTAACGATAAAATGATTAACTTTTTAATTTCAATAGTAGTTTTTGCAGCAAGTGTTTTCCTATTGGCTGTTTCTATTAGATATGGACTCAGAGGAGTTGCACGTTTAGATAATTATTTTTCCTTAAAGAATAATTCAGAATACCTCGGATTTCAATGGTTTTATCGTATTCCATTTGGTATTGGAGTAATTCCTGAATATTTCTATGCTTTGGTGATTGCCCATGATAATTATTTCAAAAGGAATTGGTGGCCCCTTAAAACGGCTTCCTTTCTTTCGGTACTTTTATTTATAGCAGGATTAAAAAGCAGATCAGCAGTTTATGATTATTTTTCTTTAGGTTTTATAAAAGAAGGTGGTTTTTCTGCCTTTTTTACCTCTGGAAATTTTGTGCTATTTATGAATATAATTGTGATTCTTTTCACCACATTATTTATTCTTTTATGCATTGAAAGTATCCGTATGCATGGAATTTATGCACCCATTCGAATTATTGCATATTCTATTTTAAGTATAATGATGGCCAATCTTACTATCATTACTATTTCTTTAATTGCTTTTGTAACAGTAGTTTATGTAATTCTTAAAATCATTGGTTTCTTATTCTTCTCCTCAAGACGAAGAAGTAAAAATAGGCAAGATGATGAAGATGACGAAACTGCTGGAACAATATTAAGCAAAGGCATGAGTGAGTTTAAAACAGAACTATACCAATGGGAAGCTGAAGAAAAAGACCATCCAAGCTATTCAAAAAAAACCGAGCCTAAAGCAAAAAGAAAACGCCCAAAAATTACACGACGAAAAAATACCAACAAAACAGATGATGATGTTCCACGTTTACATCCAAATTAGTCACTATTAATCAATTGGTGTTATTAATAAAAGAAATCCATAGATTATAATAAATGAAGACAAGAACATGGCAATATCACAAATCATAGATGAAATAATAACCATCCTTAAGGAGGATCCTAGTAAAACTAAATTCTACAATGGTATGGATCCTAACACTATTATCACCTATGAAAATGCCTACAATATTATACTCCCAAAATCTTACAAAGAATTTCTCGAATGGTCTAATGGAGGTATGATATTAGAAATGAGGGAAACTTTTTATATTGATATGCTAGATTTTGAACCAGATGGCCCAAAATGGAGTAGCTTTTATTTCTATCCTTTAGAAGATATGATTGATAAGTATTACGAACTAGATCTAAACAATTGGATGTTCGATAATAAATCTTACAATAGCTATCCTGTTATCCCAATTTGTAGAATGCCTGGATGGGGAGAAGAATTCTTTTTTATCATCTCACAAAAAGGCCTAAAAAATGAATCTCCTGTATTTGCAAAACTGCTAGATAATAAAAAAGAAATCTGTTTTGAAGTAGCTAAAGACTTTGAAAGCTTCTTGAGCTGGTATGCAAAACATAAAGGCTTCCCCCCTATTAAAGAAATGAGTCAAAAAAAAGTTCTTAATAAATTTATTATTAAAAATAATATAATTGAAATAGCTCAAAAACAAAGTACCAGAGAAGAGGATATCATACAAGCAACTGCATGGCTAAAACTATTTCCTAATGATGATTTCTATTATTGCAAAAGAGGAAATGCCTATACCTATATAAAGAAGGCAAAAGAAGCACTTGCAGATTATAATAAAGCCATTGAACTAAAATCAAACGATGCATTTTATTACTATTGCCGTGGTGGTTTACTATTAGAATATGGTAGTCAGCGAAAAGCCTTAATAGATATGGATGTGTCGGTGAAATTAGAACCAGACAACTTACTTTATATCACCGGTAGAGCTGACGCATTTTACCAACTAGGAAGACTTCAAAATGCCTTAGAAGATTGTAACCGGGTTTTAGAAATAGATGGCAGATACGAATTGGCTCTTTATACTCGAAAAAGTGTATATCAGGATCTGGGTGAGCACAAAAAGGCTCAAGCTGATGAAAATATATTAGAAGATATTTATAATGGAAAATGATAAAACTTGAGTTACAGTAAATCCATTTTTATTTTCTGTAAAAGAGGATTTGCATATAAACGTAAAAACTTCTTTTTAATAGCTTCAGTTTCCTCACCTACCAAGGTATATAAGTCCTCAAGTTTTCCGTCTATTATCTCTTTAGTACCGGATGAATATAGATTTTTATAAATATCTGTTTCATTTAACATATCATAAGCTAAATAATTACTTGGATACAAATGATAATTCCTATACACCTGTTCATCAATAAATTCAGTAACTTTTTGATGGATATTTTTCGTATTCAATTTGCTAATATTCTCAGCGATAAAAGCATTCACAGGTTTTGCAAAAGTCAGATTTATTCGTCCCTTATAATTAATAATTCCTTTTAATACAGAATCGATATCCTCATTGGGTTCTTTTCTATAGTTTTGTTTTTCAGACAAATACAACTCTCTTGTTTTTTGTAAATCACAAGGCTCCCATTCGTAGCTAATTACAACAGGCATAATATTAATCGCTTTATAAGCATCAATCGGGTTTTTACGATTGAAAGTGGTGAGCATTTTCAAAACTACGGTATCTGTTTTATCCAAGCCATCTTTTGTTCTTCCTTTGCGTTGGGCGATCCATGCAGAAAGTTTTTTATCTCTAATTGTGTAGTGAATATAGTTTGATAATTTTTTAGAATGAGCCAACATATCTCTAAGGCTTCCCTCTCTATACACCTTAAACATACGATTTACTTTTCCGAAATCAATAATGAAATCACTGACCATTAAATTGCTCCCAAAAGTGATTTCACTAGTATCCATATTTTGATCTACTAACACTTTTAACAAAAGAGCTGAGTCTAATAGAATATCCCGATGATTGGCAATAAATACTGAAGGTCCATTATTACGTAGATTATCTAAATTTTGCGTATTAAATCCATCGCAAGTTTGCTTTAGAACCTTAGTCAATGATGGGTACATAAATGTCTTTTGAAACTCAAATCCACTTTTCACCTTTTTTAAATCACGATATATTTGTTGACTCTCCATTTTATTAAAAAGATAATCAACAGCAAGTTGAAATTGCGGATTTTGCACCATACGTTCCACTGCAGCTGGCACTTCCTCTGGATTATAGGGTCTTATATCATTATAAATATCTTGCGACTTCATTTCCTTATTTTCTTAAATCGATAAACAGCTGAGGTTTCCTTTTGTTTTCAGGATATTTTTTTGCATTTAACACCTTCCTATCAATAATAACTATTTTGGGAGCTACACGTAGTTTTGCTCTAAAATGATCTTTTATTGATTTAATAAATTCTTTAGTTGCATTGGTTGTTAAGATATTTACAACTACTTCGTCAGTACCAATACTATTGGTTGATACTTCAATAAAATAATCCTGAATATCATCAAAATCAGCTAAAACATTGTAAAGAGCAGCAGGATAAAGCGTTGTTCCTTTATATTTGATCATTTGCTTTCGACGACCTATCACAGGACCTATGCGCATACTATTTCTTCCACAACTACATTTTTCAATATACCGGTAGGCAATATCACCTGTTTTAAACCTTAACAATGGCATACCTTCTACTCCAAGAGTAGTCACCGTTATTTCTCCTGGCTGATCTTCTTTTACCGCTTGATTATTCGCATCCAAAAATTCTACAATGATCAGCTCGGGATGCTGATGACCTCCCTTACCTGCTTCACATTCATTAAAAGCAGTGCTCATCTCTGTGCTGGCATAAGTGGAATACAATTCGATATCCCATTTTGTTTTTATCTTTTGCGCCAAGGTTGTATAAGAAAAATCTTGATTACGTAAAGGCTCTCCTATACAAATAGCTTTTTTTACAGATGAGTTTTTATAATCAATGCCATGGTTCTCTGCATACTCAATTACTTTCAAAATAAAACTTGGAACTGCAATAATTACATCAGGTTTAATCCTACTAATAGTATCCCATTGCAATTCAGGAATACCATTGCCTACTCTCACTATTCCAGCCCCTAAACGACGTGCTCCTAAAAAATAAGCCAAACCAGCCATAAATCGCCTATCCAAAGTTGTCATCAATTGTATAGTATCGGAACTTTTAACTCCTGATACACCAAAACTAAGACATTCATTATAAGCCAAACGATCTAAATCCTTATCTGTCATGGCAAATGTTACAGGATCACCTAAGGTGCCAGAAGTAGTAATAAAATCAGCAATTTTTTCTTTTGAAACACAAATAAAATCATCATTATTTAAAAATAAGTCCTCTTTTGTGGTTACAGGAATCTGTTGTAAATCTTCAACAGTTTTTATTTTATTAATATCCACCTCTATACGACTAAAAACTCCTTGATAGAATTTAGAGTATTTTTGAAGATAAGAAAGCATTTTCTGCAATTCTTTATCCTGAAAAGCTTTAATTTCACTACCAGATTTTCTATCTATTTCCTTTAAGTTTTTCATAGGCTATATGGTCTTTTCATATTTTATCTTCAAGGTATGAATAGCCTTAAATTTCTCAAAAATCCGTTGGCTATCATTCTTCCTTACACAAAACCTCAATTTACAATCTATAGCAAAATCCTGCTCAAGCTGTTCCAGCCCTTCATCCTTTAATATTCTCATTACCAAGTTAATATCAGGATATTGAAAATGCAAAAGATAAACATCTTTAATATATTTACTTTGTATTTTAGCTTTAGACAAGGCATCTTTTGTGGCTTCTCTATAGGCTTGTATCAAACCAGGAATACCTAATTTTGTTCCACCAAAATACCGCACTACTACTACCAAGATATTGGTTAAATCAAAACTTTGTAATTGCCCGTGAATAGGCCGACCAGAGCTGCCAGAAGGCTCTCCATCATCATTCACCCTATAGGCCGATTTATCAGGATTTAACACATAGGCATAACAATGATGACGAGCATCGTAATATTTTTTTCGCAACTCCTCCAAATGCTGTTTCACCTCTGATTCATTACGAACCAAAAAGGCATGAGCATAAAACTTACTTCCCTTATCCTTAAAAAAACCTTGGGTTTCGGATGCTATTTCTTTATAAGTATCCTCAAAAAGCATAATTAGTTTTCAATCTGCGAATGTATAAAAGCTTAATGATGTTTCAAAGCCAGATAAACTTTCAATTGTTTTAAAAATTCATTTTTTTTTGTAAATTGCAACACCATAAAGCTTGTAGATGAGATTATATAAATACCTTTTCTTTTTTTTATCATTTCTTTTGCTTTTCCTATGGCTTTCATATAATGTAGGGGAACAAGGAGATTATACCATAATGACTGATGTAGGCTATACTCATGTAGATCAATTATCATCAAACGATTTTCAGATTCATTTTGAAGAACATATTTGGTTATTCTTTTTAATCTTTTTTACTGTTGGCACCATTAGTTTCTTAGTTTATAAATTCAGGAGCAATCAACTACTGCATAGAGAAAAAGAATTGGAAAAAATGATCGAAAGCCGCACACAGGAGCTCCAAGTGAATATGGATAAGCTTATACTTGAAATTGCCGAACGGAAGAAAATAGAAAACGAACTTGTTTCCGCAAGGATTAAGGCCGATTCAGCTAATAAAAGCAAAAGTGAATTTCTGGCAAATATGAGTCACGAAATTCGTACTCCTATGAATGGAATTCTTGGGATGATTCATTTATTAAATCAATCAGAACTAGATGATCTCCAAAAAGAATACTCTGAAACAATTTATCAATCTGGTAAAAACCTTCTACTCATCATCAACGATGTATTAGATTTCTCCAAAATAGAAGCCGGACGTTTAGATTTTGAAGAAATTGATTTTCAATTAAGAGATATTGTAAAAGAAATCGTTGATTTATTCAAATACAAAATCAAAGAAAAGCACTTGAGCTTTGATTGCATTTGGGATGAAAGTCTACCTAAGATGATCAATGGCGACCCACATCGATTAAAGCAAATCATTATTAACCTAATGAATAACGCTATAAAATTTACTCGTAATGGTAGTGTCTCCTTAAGAATATTTCCAGTATTAAGCAAAAAGACATTTACACGAATAAAATTTGAAATTAAGGATACAGGTATTGGAATAGATAAAAAAGATTTGAATAAATTGTTTAAATCTTTTTCCCAGGTGGATAGTAAAACTACTCGAGTGTATGGAGGCACAGGTCTGGGCTTAACTATCTCAAAAGATATAACGCAACTATTGGGTGGTGAAATTGGAGTTGAAAGTGAAGTGGATAAAGGTTCTACTTTTTGGTTTTGGGTAGACTACAAAACAGCTTCTTCTCAAAATAATCCTCTGAAAGAAGAGATGACAAAAGCCATAGAATCATCAACAAAAAATAAAACAAACCAAAATAAAAGCTACACTATCTTATTAGCTGAAGATAATTTAATCAATCAGAAAGTAGCTATTATGTATTTGGAGAAATATGGTCATCAAGTAGAAACTGCTCTCAATGGTGAAATAGCTTTTGAGATGTTTACTAATAAAGAATACGATTTCATTTTTATGGATATTCAAATGCCTATTAAAGATGGCATTGAGACTACTAAAGATATTCGTGAATATGAAAAACAACATAGCGATATGAAACCCATCAGAATTATAGCACTCACTGCCAACGCCATGGATGGCGATAGGAATATTTGTTTAGCTGCAGGAATGAATGGTTTTATTGGAAAACCATTTAAACCAGATGAATTAGAGTCCGTTTTAAACCAACCCTTATAAATTATTACCAGAAAACCATATTATTAATGGAAAATAATAAGATTATATCAACTAATCATAAAGCTTTAAATATTAACCTAGACTCTAGTATTTATGGAAGTTTTGCAGAGATTGGAGCAGGTCAGGAAGTAGCCAGAAATTTTTTTCAGGCAGGAGGAGCTTCCGGGACCATAGCTAAGACTATCTCAGCCTATGATATGTCATTTAGTGATAATATTTATGGGAAATCAAAAACTGGTCGTTATGTATCGGAAGAACGCTTGTTAAAAATGCTAAAAACTGAAGCAGAAGAGCTTACATCAGTACTAAAAGAGAGTGTGAAACCCAATACCCGTTTTTTTGTTTTTGCCAATACAGTTACTACTATAAATTTCACAAAAGATCGCCCAGGCCAAGGTTGGTTAGGTGTTAGATATCAGCTGGAACCTAAAGGAAAACCCAATGAAGTTGTTCTGCATGTAAGAATGTTGGAAAATGATAATATGCTGCAACAAAAAACACTGGGAATACTGGGGACAAATCTTATTTATGCCTGCTTTCATTATCATCAATACCCCAATTGGTTTTTACAATCGTTGTTTGACACTTTAAACAAAGACCAATTAGAAATAACTATGATAAGAATGAATGGTCCTGATTTAGACTATGTTGACAATAGACTCTTGGGGGTTCAGCTGGTAAAAAACGGAATGGCACGAGCCATAATGTTTGATACTAAAGGGGATTTACAAGAGCCTGCTGATATGCTTTACAAAAAAAATGTAATGGCATTTCGGGGTGCTTTCCGACCTATTACCTACGTAGGATTAGATATGATTAAAAGTAGCTATAGCCTTTTCAAACGCGATGCTGATTATCAACCAAAAGACACTATGACTCTTTGCGAAATTACTATTAACAATCTACTAGAAGATGGCGATTTCTCTGAACAAGATTTTTTGGATAGAGTAAATATTCTAAATGGTGTAGGACAAAATGTAATGGTTTCTAATTATGATTACTATTATAAATTGGTCTCCTATTTTAGTGAGTTTAAAATAAAAAATCTCAGGATTGTTATGGGCTTTCCCACCTTTCAAAAAATATTTGATAAAAGCTATTACAAAAGCTTAAAAGGAGGAATATTAGAAGCATTTGGTAAGCTTTTCCCTGATAATATGAAAATGTACATTTATCCCGAACAAGATCCTGATAATAAAGAACTTAAAACTATTAAGAAAATAGAACTTGCAGCTGATTTAAATCATATTTATCAATATTTAGTAGAAAACAGGATGATTCTAGACATTAAAAAAGTAAATGTCAGCAAAATGAATATTTCATCGAGCAAGGTGATTGAACTTATTAAAAGAGGTGATACTGAATGGGAAACTATGGTGTCAAAATATGTGAGTACTCAAATAAAAGAAAAAGAACTATTTGGCTATCAAGATTAAAAGCTTTTAAAAACCCGCGCTAAACTATAACCTGGAGCATTCATATTTAAATCTAGAAAATAACCAAAAGGCGTTTGTTTCACCTCATAATTGGCATTTTTCATTTTCTCCTCGGCTTTATCAAAAAGCTCCTTGGTAAACTCTGGAGTAGCTTTACTTTCAGACAAATGTGCAAAAGAATGTAGAACAACACGCATCACCCCATTTTTCTTTGAAGCCCATTTTAAATTCTTTACCAGTTTTTTTAGTACCTTATCAGCAAGCTCTTCATCTTCCTCCTCAGCATGGATAAAAGCAACTAAAGCATTCTCTATAGTATCGCCATTAGTTACATCGCTAAAACTTTCCAATACTTTAATTCTTGGACCATATTCAAATTTTTTTGCGAAAATCATTAGTAATTTCATATCACTCCTTTTGCTGCTAATATATAAAAAATCATGCTACTAAACTGATTTCGACATAAAATGATAATACAGAAAACCATATGGTAAACAAATATCCTTCACCTATGGCTGATGACTATCTCGATTTCACAAATTTCCCGTTCAATATATTATCCCCAGCCTTAATGCTATAAAAATATATACCATCAGCTTGATCCCTAGCCTCCCACAGAAACCTTTGGACGCTTTGAGTTTGATCATACGTACTTTCAAAAACTAAATGACCCAAAAGATTGTAAATGGATATTTGAACCACTGATGCATTTTGAAGTTCGTATTCGATAGTTGTTACAGCTGCAAAAGGATTAGGATACACTTTTGATCCTGAGATAAAGGGCGCATTAATTTTATCAATAGCCATAGCTGATCCAGGAAAGAAAAATGGCAACATTTCATCAATAGTGGCTCTCCACAACCCCCAACTATGACCTTCTGGTCGCTCAAGCCATTTGAGATCATAATCATTATCCAATAAAAAATCCCTTAAATCCCGCATGTTTTCAAATAAGCTTTCATAAGTACCCCAAACAGACGCCCATTTAATTTCTTTAAGCGGTCCATTTATAATCAGTTGGTATGCTTCAAAATCATTTGGCCATAAAGCTCCAGATTGCAGTCCACAGTTTCCAAAAATCTCGGGATGATTATAACTGATTAATGCTGATATATTTCCTCCAAAGGAAGGGCCACAAACAGCTCTTGCTGTAGCTTCTTGTAAAGTATTATAGTTTTCATCTATATAGGGAACCAACTCTTCCACAAAAAATAAACGGTATTGATTACGCAAATTATCTGCATACTCAGCATTTCGGTTATTGGGCTTTACAAATACTGCCATAATAGTATCCAAAATACCTTCATTAATAAGGTTATCCAACACAATATTAGTATTAGCAAGTGAAACATATTCATATCCATCCTGAAAATAGGCAGCAGCATAGCCTTCAGGCCTATTTGCATTATAATTGTAAGGCAGATACACCTTAACCTGAAAAGTAGAACCCGTATTTGCTGAGGCAATTGAAAAGCTTTCCACTGATCCTGTTGGTGTTCCAGGTATGACTTCTATTTCCCATGGCTGGATATAATCGGGCATAGCCAATTCTGAATTTGGGCCATATCCACCAGTTACCGTATTTGGATTTAAAGGATCTAAAATCCACTCGTTTACATTAAGGACAAACTTATAATCTAGGCGTGCATCCATTTCAAAAGTTCGATAATAATACCACAAATTAGTGGCAACAACATTGTCCATAGGTAATGTAGTATTATTCCATTCGTTAAAGTCGCTTGCAACAGTTATGGAGTTTGGATTTCCTAAATAGATAAAATTGGCAGTATCTCCAGTAATATAAGGAAAACCCAAGGGTGTGATTGTTGTTATAAAATCATCCACTGCTGTTTGTCGTTCTGCTTCAGGTAGTCCATTTACATATGCAATAAATGCATAGAAACTCTGCGCCATTGCCATATTAATAAATAAAACAAAAAGTAAAGTATTTAGTATTTTTTTCATCATAATGAGTTTTAGATTAATAATCTAGCGATCCAATAAACATAAGAAACATATTTCCAAAAAACAGAATCATACTTGCATAAAGATACAATAAGAAATTAGCAAATGTCAAGAAAACCATAAAATATATTACAAAGTAGATGATTATTTAGGGTTTTTAGCAATACTTAGATAAAAAAAGCCCAAACAAATGAATTTCCTTTTGTGTCGAGGTGACAGGATTAGCTTCACTTTTCCTATATGTGGTGTTTCCAATAAAATCCTTTAACGCTTTGCGTTTTAGTCTTACTTTTTTATATCCATAAAATAAACAAGCTTTTGGACATAAAAAAAACCCTCCACAAAAAGTGAAAGGTTTTATTGTCGGGGTGGCAGGATTCGAACCTGCGACCTCCTGCTCCCAAAGCAGGCGCGCTAACCGGGCTACGCTACACCCCGAACTATATTCTTATGCGGAGAGAGGGGGATTCGAACCCCCGGTACAGTTCCCCGTACACATGTTTAGCAAACATGCGGTTTCAGCCACTCACCCACCTCTCCGTGGATTATTACTTTTATAATTCCGAAGAGAACCAATGCGGTTTTAGCCTCCCGATATTTATCGGGACACCCACCTCTCCGTGGTATAAATTCAATATTTATAGGAACGTTTTTGCAATCAAAGCTTACTTTGATTTGCGATTGCAAAAGTAGATATTATTTTCATTCAACCAAATATTTTTAAAAAAATATTCGCTATTTTTTCATTAAAAAGCTTAAGTCATCACCACTGTTCATTTCTAGGGCATCCTGACCATCTTTAAAAATACGCAAACTACGTTTACCAATGTGTTGCAACTCATTACCTTTTACTCTAAATGAGCATGCCTCTCTCAATCCTGCAACATAAATTGTAGGATTTACAGCTGTAAATTCATTAATTCTCTGTTCTCTAGTTTCTCCTCCATGGCCATCAGGATGAGCATCTAAATAATGTGGATTAATTTGGAAAGGAATAACATCTAAACAAGTAAAGCTCAACGGCTCTGCAATAGGCATATCATTGGTGGTTCTTAAACTTGGACAAGCAACATTACTACCTGCACTCCAACCCATATATGGCATCCCTTGTAAAATACGCTTACGAATAGCTTCCATCACACCTGTTTCTTGCATCATCTTTACCAAATGGAAAGTATTTCCACCACCCACAGCTACTGCCTCAGCTTTTTCTACTGCTTCTACTGGGTTAGTTTCTTGGTGAATGGAATATAAATCAAATCCAAGCTCTTTATATACTGCTTTTACTTTCTGCTCGTATACATCAAAAGAAGCCATTAAACTCTTATCGGATAAATTAACGCCTGCATAAGGAATAAACAATACTCTTTTTACAGATACCTCTTCCAGAAAGTCCTTAATTTGTTTCCTTGGCCACCCTAAATACTCTTCACCTGCATTGGTGGAATTGCTAATTAATAATAAATTACGTTTCATTGAATGATATTTTATATGTTTTCTATTTATCTGTATTATCTATTTCTGTTTCGGGTAACTCTAAAATATGACTAGATTTACCTGATTCTAATGTTTCTACACCTCTAAGTTTTCTATTGATGGCACTAGTACGAGTGCTACTCAGCGTCTCCAAAGAAGAGGAAGCAGTATTTAGTTGTTTTTGTACTTTATCCAAATGTACAGAGAAATTACTAAACTCTGTTTTTACTGCTTTAAGCACATCCCAAACTTCGCTACTACGTTTTTGTACAGCTAGTGTTCTAAAGCCCATATTTAAACTATTTAATAAGGCTGACAAAGTAGTGGGACCAGTTACTGTGATACGGTATTCCCTTTGAAGCTTTTCAAATAAACCCGGATGGCGTAATACTTCGGCATAAAGACTCTCCACTGGCAAGAACATAATACCAAAATCAGTTGTATTTGGAGGATCAATATATTTGGAACTTATATCTTTCGCAAAAGACTCAATTTTTTTTAGTAAGACTTTTTGAGCAAGAGTAATACCATCCTTATCACCTAAATCATAAGCATTTAATAGACTTTCATAATCTTCTATAGGAAATTTCGAATCCACAGGAAGCCAAACGATTTTATCATCACTTTTACCCGGAAGCTTTACGGCAAACTCCACATTGGCCTGGCTGCCTTTCTTAGTTTGAACATTCTTTTCGTATTGTTCGGGAGTGAGTATTTGCTCTAAGATATTCTCCAGCTGATATTCACCCAATACACCACGTGTCTTCACATTGGTCAAAACTTTCTTTAAATCCCCTACTCCGCTAGCTAAAGTTTGCATTTCACCCAAACCTTTATGTACTTGTTCCAAACGATCACTTACCATTTTAAATGATTCACCCAAACGTTTCTCTAAAGTCGATTGAAGTTTCTCATCTACAGTTTGTCGCATTTTTTCTAATTGCTCAGTATTATCTTCTCGTATGGATTTAAGACTGGTATCTACATTTGATTTTAGATCTTTTATTTGCACTAATGAATTTCTATTTTGCTCTATTTGCTGCTTATTTAATTCTGCAAAACGCTGACGAAGCTCCTCATTAAGGCTTTTTATTCCTAAAGAAAAATCCTCACGATTCAGCTTTGATTCTTTTTGAAGCTTTTCATCAAAAAAAGCAAATTTTAAATTCATCATTTCAATAAGCTCAGTTTGCTTATTATTCATATCGCTAATAAATGCTTTTTGCGACCTACTCAGCTCTGTATTTAATACATTTAATGATTTAGCGAATGTCTCCAACTGATCTTTTTGCAAACTGATATTCTCATTAAGCCTCTTGAGTAAGCTGTCTTGTAAAACACTAAAGCTTGTGGTTAATTCCTTTCTGTTTTCAGAGAATAATTCACGTGATTCACGTGATGCTTCAGCAAATCTCTCTTTAATGAGATCTTTGTAGATATCTACATCACTTCCCTTACCAACACTAGATTTCCGAAACATCAACACCAATACTATCAGCAATAGGGCAAGGTTTATCAGACTAAATATTATGGGATCCATTTGTTATTTATTTTATATTCACAAAAGTAAGATTTTATTCGATTTACTCTCTAAGATTAACATATAAAGCTTTATAAATCCAGATCGGTACTCTCACTCTTAATTCTTAACTCTTAATTCTTAACTCTTAAATCTTAATTCTTAACTCTTAACTCTTAATTCTTAACTCACACATTACCTATCCTCCAGCTTTTTTCACCTTAAAGCCACTATCTATTAAGATCTTAAGTATCTTATCACGATGATCACCCTGAATAATTATTTCACCATCTTTTGCAGAACCACCAACACCACATTTACTCTTCAAAACTTTGGCCAAATCTTTTAAATCATCTTGAGATCCAATAAAACCTTTGACTACAGAAGCAGTTTTACCTCCTCTGTTTTTCTTATCCAACCATATTCTTAAATCCTGTTCATCCGGCGCTAAAGTATCCTCATCTTCAGCACTATAATCGTAATCAAAGCTGCTATTGGTGGAATAAACCACATCTCCTGTGATATTTTTAAGCTTCTTTTTCTTTTTAGCCATATTATATATTGTTTGGAATACATATTCGCAAATTCTTTGGTTTCACATTAACCTTTATTCTATTATCCACTTCAACCGACTCCCCATCTACATTAGCATAACCTATTTCAGAAGCACTTATTTCAATGTCTTTAGCTTTTATTATTTCCAACAAACCGGAATCCTCTATTTTTGCGGTCCATAGTTGTTGTAAAAGAAATGGAATTTGATATAATTTTGGTTTTTTAAAAATACAAACATCAATAAGCCCATCAGAAATATCAGCATTTGGAGCAATCCTAGTATTATAACCAAATTGATCAGAATTAGCAAAGCTTATCATTGCAGCAGTCCGTTTTATTTCCTTACCATCAAGTTTTAAAGTATACTCTTGCTCACGATAAGTAGCATATTCCATCACGCTCAATTTCGCATATGTTTCAAAGCCTCTTCCTGGTGCTTTTTCAAATTCTGCTGCGATTAAACTATCAAATCCTACACCTGCAATACTCACAAAAAAGTGATTATTTACCGAAGCTGTGTCTGCCTGTATAATTTTGCAGGAGTTTAAAGCTTGAACAGCTTGTTTTATCCTTAAAGGAATTTTTAAATAGCGAGCTAAACCATTACCCGAACCCAGAGGAATAATCCCCAAAGCTGTTGAAGTACCCTGAAGCTCTTTTGCAATCTCATTAATAGTTCCATCACCCCCCACAGCCACAATAATATCCTGTCCTTCACATTTTTCAATAGTAATTTCAGAGGCATGCCCGGCATATTTTGTAAAGACAATATTTAAATCGTATTTTTCTTTATCCAAATATTCTGAGATATTAGAAACTACATCTTTCTTTCCTTTACCTCCACTTATAGGATTAATAATAAACAAAATCTTTTTCTTAATCATCATTCCTGATTTTTAGCTGATTACGAATCATTCTATTATTATATTGCTGGATAAAAGCTCTTTCAAAATTTATTATTTCTGAATAATCCACTTGCTCTATTAAATTATTTCTTAGCAAACTATCTTTTTCATATTGATATACCGAAACAAGATTATCCTCCTGAATTCCAATCATATAATCCTGATCTAAAAATTGAATCTTGTGATTAAAATAATTTACAGCAAAAGCTTTATTATGAGTCTCAAAAATAGAATTCCCAAAACAAATAACCGTATCTTTAATACCTAAATATTGCAAAAGACTGGGGTATATATCAAGCTGCTGAATAGGTTGCTCGGCATTATAAAGCTTTAAAGAAGTATCAGATGGTGCAAAAAATGCAATAGGAATGCTAAATTGACCCAAACTATTTTGAGCCTCTAACGAAACTCCTTCGCTTGTATGGTCGGCTGTTATTACAAAAAGTGTTTTGGAATACCATTCCATATTTTTAATTTCTTGGAAAAAATTCCGTAAAGATAAATCCGTATAGGCAATCGCCTTTTGTATGGGTATTTTCCCTTCTGGCAACATTTCATTATAAACATTAGGTATTTGATAGGGATGATGTGATGACAAAGTGAACAAAGCTGCCATAAAAGGCTGAGAAAAACTATTCAGCTCCTTGGCAAAATACGATAAGTATTGTTCATCCCATATTCCCCAATGACCATCATAATCTTCCTCATCAGGATATTCATCTAAACCATAATATGCCTGAAAGCCTGCTTTATAAGCATAAGCATCAAAACTCATGGTCCCATTTTTTCCGCCATGAAAAAATGCAGTTTGGTAGTTATATTTACCCAATGTTTGCGCCAAGCCTTCTATTTGGTTGGAAGCATAAGGTCCATTTACAAAAGATTCATCACTCAATGTTGGCAGGGATGATAAAATTGCAGGAATACCTTCAATACTTCTCTTTCCATTTGCTACTGCTCTAAAAACCAAACTATGATTAAATAGGCTATCTAAAAAGGGAGTAAAAGATTTTTTATGTGTAAAAAAACCAAAATGCTCTGCTGAAAAGCTTTCTAGTATTAGGATAACAACATTTTCTACTCTATCATCTTTTAGTGTATACGGCACAAAAGAATGTACTGGATTATAATGATTTATTAATTCCTGTTCTGAAAAATAAGATTTTTCTGTCAAGGTATTCTGACCAAATGATTTTATAATTGTAAATGGAGTATTTAAAACTACCGAACTTAAAGATGAGGATACTTTTTTTCCTGCATCTACAATATTTAAGGGTTTTAACTGAAAGCCTCCTCTTATCCCCAGAAGAAGAATGCCCATAGAAAGTATAAACATAGTACTTTGCCAACTATAAAAACGCCAACCAGTTTTTTCTATTTTCCTATTTAAACCTACACTATAAAACAAAAAAATCATCAAACCAATAAGCACAATACTTAACGAACTAATATACCAAAAATCGAGAACAAAGCCCGGAACCACATCAGTAAAGCCTCCATTTTTATTAAAATAATTGAATATATCAAAAGTCATACGCTTAAGTGTAAACCGATAATATATCACATCAATCATATTCAATATTATTCCAATTGACATTACAACCAATACGATAATATTTAATGCCTTTTGATATATTTTATTTCTTCTAAAACCAAATGGGATGCTGTTTCCTATTACAAAGAAAGCTGAAAGAATAGAAATACTCATCCAATCAAAACGTAATCCATAAAAAAAAGTCTGTAATAATCTTGTATATGAAAAACCACCAAACAATTGTGGGTTAAAGATATATATTAATATTCGCGATAAGCTAAATACTAATATCATCATCAGCAATCGAGCAAACATAACAGCATATACATTGCCTCTATACTTCTGCACTTGTTTTATTTGTTTCATTTAAAATCACAAAAATAAAAGAAAAGTAGGAAATATGATATTATACTTCGGTAATATTATTTCTTATGGCAAATTTTACTAAATCCACTGTAGTTCGCAGATCAATTTTTCGCATAATATTGTTTTTATGACTCTCTACGGTTCTGATACTTATGAATAATTTATCAGCAATTTCACTATTGGTATGGCTCTCAGAAAAATGTTTGAGCACTTCTAATTCTCTATCAGATAAAACACTTAATTGTTTATCTAATGGCCCATCACTATCTCCTGATTTCTTCATATAAGAATTCAAAAGAATATTAGTTATTGATTTACCATAATAATCATAACCACTTCTTAAAGTATAAATAGCTTCTACCAATTCTCCTCTATTCGTATCTTTTGTCAAAAAGCCTTTTGCACCAGCTTTTATCGATTTTAAAATAAAAGATTCCCTTGTATTAAACGATAAAACTAATATTCGAGCTTTATTATAATCGTTGGCAATCTTTTTTATCTCAGCCACATCATCTGCATTCGATAAATAAGAATGATATAGAATGATATTTGGTAAAGAAAGCCTCACTCGACGAGTTAGTTCTTCAGCAGTATTATAAAAATCCGTAATTTCTATATCATTCACGTCAGCAAGTAAAGATTTTATACCTTCACATACAATTTTATTACTATCTTTAATAACAACTCTAATCAAAACCTAATTTTTTATTAATTTCCGCAAATATAAATAATATTTCCCTTTATTTTTATAAATTCGTTCTCTCAAGTATTGAATTAAGAAAAAGAGCACTTTATGGATAACGCTACAGAGCAAAATAATACTTTTTTACATAAAGAAACAAAATCCTTACGCAGGCTTAAAGAGCTTTCTTGTATTAACCAAGTAGTGGGTATTTTGATGGAAAACAAATCAATAGCCGAAACCTTTAGAGAGCTTTCATTTAAGCTTCCTGAATTTTGGCAATACCCTGATTATACTGTAGTTAGGATTCATTATGATGGTATAAATTATAATTCCCATCATTTTAAAACCTCGCCTTGGAAACAACAAAACAAATTCTCGACCATAAAAGGCAAACTGGGTTATATTGAAATATACCACACTCAAGAATTTTTAGATACAGGAAATGGTCCCTTTGATGAAGAAAGCATTAACCTATTAAGTATCATCACTTCTAAAATTAAAGGATACTTAAATACTATTGAAGCCAATACTCGATCAAGGGATTTGGAAGTTGATCAACTAAATTTACTCAGGCAAAAAGGCCTATCGCCAACTTCAGTAACAAAAAAACTAATGCAACGCTTTATCAATAAAAGCAATTACGATCGTGATATTTATCATGATTTAATGCCTTATAAAGTTAAAGAAATACTATTAGTGGCAAACCTTTACGATGCATATAGCATAGAAAAAGAAGGACGATTTAGCGAGCATGTATTAGGAGAATACAACACATTAAACCTCACCAGTATACCCAGAATCACTGGTGTGTCCTCCACCGAAGATGCTATGGAAGAATTGAAAAAGAAGAACTATGATCTGGTGATCATTATGATGGGAACCGAAAAATCAAATCCTGGTAAATTAAGTACAAAAATAAAAAATATATTTCCGTTTATTCCTGTCTTTCTACTTTTGAATAATAATCGTGATGCTACCTATTTTAAAAGTAATTTCCCCAAATCATTTGA
Organism: Bacteroidales bacterium; assembly: GCA_029938465.1. GTDB lineage: Bacteria > Bacteroidota > Bacteroidia > Bacteroidales > UBA12170 > UBA12170. Next base: position 19,450 of record JAOZUW010000042.1, read on the forward strand.
TAATGTATTTGTTTGGAATGGAGAATCACAAGTATTTTTTGCCATGATAAAAACGGTAGAAGATAAGGTGAATTTGGATAATGATACAAAAAAAGGAATGGCTAGAGTTATACTTCTAGTAGAAGATTCACCCAAATACTACAGCCGCTACTTACCCATGCTTTACAATATTGTAATGAAACAAACCCGTAGAATCATTGACGATGTAAGTACTGATGAACTCTACAAAGTATTACGATTGAGAGCACGCCCAAAAATTATTCATACTGTTAATTATGAAGAAGCTGTTGAAATATTAAACAAATATAAAGACAATATCTTATGCCTTATTACTGATGTAAAATTTTATAAAAAAGGTGATCTCGATGAAAAAGCAGGATTAAAACTAGTAGAGTTTGTGCGTAAGAAGATCCCTGATTTACCTACAATTATACAATCATCGCAAAAAGAAAACATGCGAGAAGCTTATATGCTTAATGCCAGTTTTATCGATAAGAACTCCGATAGCTTGTTGATGGATTTTAAAAATTTCATCACCCATTATTTGGGCTTTGGAAATTTCATTTTTCGCGATAGAAACGGAAAGCAAGTGGCACTAGCAAAATCCTTAAAGGAATTTGAGGCTAATATCAAAACTATTAGCGATGAAAGTATATTGTACCATGCCAGTAAAAACCATTTTAGCCTATGGCTTATGGCAAGAGGCGAGATACAGGTTGCTAAAATCATCAATCCCAATAAAGTAAGTGATTTTAAAGATAGTAATAGCATACGAAAGCATTTACTGATGGTTCTTCATCGGTTTAGAAACGAACAAAAAAAAGGAAAAATTGTCCCTTTTGATGAGAATCATATAGAAGATCCAAGTAACATTGTAAAACTTTCTGATGGAGCTCTTGGTGGAAAAGGAAGAGGATTGGCTTTTATTAATAATTTAATCTATAATATCGATTTTTCTCAATTATTACCAGATATCAATATTGTTAATCCAAATACGTTTATCATCGGCACAGATGAATATGAACAATTTTTAGAGTCGAATAATCTCTATCCAAAATTAAAACTTGTAACCGATTATCAAGTCATTAAAAATATTTTCTTAAAAGGAAAGCTAAGCAATGAATTGATAAGTAAACTTAAACTAATCTTAGAAAAGATAAAAAAGCCTATTGCTGTACGCTCCTCTGGCTTATTTGAAGACTCTTTGATGCAACCATTTGCTGGCATATTCGACACTTATTTATTACCCAATTCTAATAGTGATAGCAACATTAGGTTAAAACAAACAACTGATGCCATTAAACTTGTATATGCTTCGGTATATTCAGATATAGCACGAGGCTATGTGGAGGCTGTAAACTATCAAGTTGAAGAAGAGAAAATGGCTATTATCATTCAGGAAGTAGTTGGAAACCAATATGGAGATTCCTATTATCCTCACTTTAGTGGCGTGGCACAAAGCTATAACTATTATCCTATCGCCCATATGAAACCAGAAGAAGGTTATGCTAATATTGCTGTTGGATTAGGGAAATATGTTGTCGAAGGTGAAAAATCTTATCGTTTTTCTCCAAAATATCCCGATTTAGATGCCTATTCCACAAAAGATCTTTTTAAAAATTCTCAAACACAATTTTATGCAGTAAATACTAAAGAACAAGATCTTAATCTTTTATCTGGCGATGAAGCAGGACTTTGTTACCTCGACATCAGTCAAGCTGAAAAAGATGGCAACTTAAAGCATATGGCCAGCGTTTACGATCCCGATAACAACCGAATAGTTCCTGGGATTCATAAAGTAGGTCCACGAATTGTAAATTTCGCCAATATCTTGAAGTATAATTACATTCCATTGTCAGAAGCATTACGAGTATTTCTGGATATAGGAAGCGAAGCTCTGGGCACGGCAGTGGAAATAGAATTTGCTGTAGATTTAAACAAAGACGATGAATTTAAAGCTAGTCTATATATTTTACAAATAAAGCCATTAATAGGTAACTCAAAGGATTATTCCATAGATATGGAGAAAGAGCATAAAAAAAACCTCTTGCTTTATACCGAGAATGCTTTAGGTAATGGTTTAGTTAATCATATTACCGATATTATATATGTAGATCCAGAAAAATTCGACAAATCGAAAACCAAAGAAATGGCTCTTGAGATTGAAAAACTCAATGCTAAAATGATTCGGGAAAATAAGCAATACATTCTTATTGGACCTGGTCGTTGGGGCACACGTGATCCATGGATAGGCATACCTGTTAACTGGCATCAAATTAGCCAAGCAAAAATTATTGTAGAAACTAGTTTAAATAATTTCCCTTTGGATGCATCATCAGGCTCTCATTTTTTTCATAATGTAACTTCGGCAGATGTAGGTTATTTTAGCGTATTACAGGAAATGACAAATCATTTTATTCGTTGGGATATTCTTGAAAAACAAGAAGTCATTGAAGAAACTACCTTTTTTAAACATGTTCGTTTTCAAAAAGCTGTTCATGTGAAAATGGATGGTAAAAAGCGATTATCACTTATTTCACTTTAAATTATACTATTTATTCATTTTCTTCAACCCGAAAGTTTTCACATCCGAAAGCTTTTGGGATACAATCTACCAAAAACAAACCAGATTTAATGTAACGAAAATATAATTCTATTTAGCTTATCAGATAGATCTCAGGGTAAACTCACACTTACTATAAAAAGATATTAATATCCGCCTTGGAGGCATATATGGTACTCTAAGCACAACTCTCACCAGATGCATAACTAGGAAAACTATCTTTGATGGGCTTTGCACAGCCCTTAGGAAAGCGGCAGGAGGACCTATTTTTAATGACTATTGGAGCATTTGCAAAAGCTTAGGGAGGTCTGGGCAGTTCCGATCATAGGAGGAAATCACCCAGCCGAACTTAGCTTTT
>JAOZUW010000244.1 GCA_029938465.1 Bacteroidales bacterium
TCTTTTTCTTTATCGGTGATTTGTTTTTCAAGGCGAATAAGGCGGTTGGCTAGCGAAAGAAACAAATCTTCGTCTTGCACTCCCATACTTACGGCCCCCAATAAATCTTTTAAAGCTACTGTAGGCTTTCGCTCCAAAGGACGGCTATCCGTCTTTTTCGATTTGGTGGCTCCCACCGCATCCACAATCACAAAGTGGGTTTTACTATTAGCGGTTCTGGTAACCAATTGCAAAGTATCTTTATTAATAGTACGGGTTCCCCTACCCTTCATTTGCTCAAAATAATTAATACTTTTCACATCTCGCATAAATAGCAAAACCTCCAAAGGTTTTACATCGGTTCCTGTGGCAATCATATCTACTGTTACCGCAATGCGAGGATAATAGGAGTTTCTAAAGCGGTTTAATACCGATTTTGGGTCTTCTTCAATTTTATAAGTTACCTTTTTACAGAAATCGTTTCCTTCATCAAATTCTTCACGAATAATTTTAATGATATCATCGGCATGGCTATCAGTTTTGGCGAAGACCAATGTTTTGGGAACTTCATATTCTCCATTTTCATCTAAGCGATTGGGGAAAATATCTGTTTTTAATGCTCTTTTATATTCTCGAATAATATTCCTGATTTGGCTTGGGTTAACTACTTTTCTATCCAAATCGTTTCGAGTATATTCTGTATCTTCATCTTCTTGCTGCCATCGCTTTTTACGTGTGAGCTTATCTCTTCTATCCACAAACCAGCCAGCTTCAATAATATCGCCCTTTTTAGAAATATCAGTTTCAATAGTATAAACATCATAAGGCACATTTACGCCATCCGTTACCGATTCTTCGTAAGTATACTGGCTCACCACATTTTCGTTAAAGAAACCAAAAGTTCGTTTATCGGGTGTTGCCGTTAAGCCAATAAGGAAAGCATCGAAATAATCCAATACCTGTTTCCATAAATTATAAATAGAACGGTGGCATTCGTCTATTACAATAAAATCGAATTGCTCAATAGGAACCTTAGCCGTATATTCTACAGGAACAGCCTTCTTTTTATTTGCTCGCTGCTTTAACCAAGTATTATCTTCGGGGCTGTCTTGCTCCGCAATTTCTTCGAGCTCTTCGCCCTTTAAAATGGAGTATAAACGCTGAATAGTGGAAATGCACACTTGACTATCGCTTGCAATATAATTGGATGATAAGCGCTGAACATTATATAATTCGGTGAATTTTCTGTTATCATCGGTAGGTTGAAAGGTCATAAATTCCTGTTCGGCCTGTTCTCCAAGGTTTCTGGTATCTACTAAAAACAGTATGCGTTTAGCATCAGCATGTTTTAGCAAACGATAAATAAAGGTAGCTGCTGTAAAAGTTTTTCCAGCACCAGTAGCCATTTGAATCAAAGCTTTTGGCCTATTTTTCTTAAAAGAATGTTCCAAGTTTTCGATAGCCACAATTTGCGCAGGTCGTAATCCTGTAGAATCTAAAACGGGTATATCATTTAGTCTATCCCTCAGACTCTTTTTCTTTTTCAACCACTGAGCTATTGTTTCTGGCTTATGAAAGCTAAATACATTTCTTCCTCTAGGTTTTGGGTCACGATAATCTGTAAAACGAGTAATGACTCCAGTGCTCTCGTAGGCAAAAGGCAAAGGATCGTTATTCAAGTACTTTAACTTAGCATGTGCATATCCTTTTGATTGTTCTTCTACGACTGTTAAATGATGCCCTTCTTCCTCTCTTTTGGCTTCAATAATTCCAATAGGTTTAGTATCTACAAATAATACATAATCAGCTGGCCCAACATCCGTTTGATATTCTCTTATAGCAATGCCTTTATGAGCATATAAATCAACGGCTTTTTTATTCTGTATCACCCAACCTGCATCCCTTAACATCTGGTCAATTCTATCTCTAGCTCTTTGTTCTGGATTTTGATTGATGGGATCGGTCATTATTTAATGCTTTTATTTTAGGCTTTGCAATTTAC
>JAOZUW010000148.1 GCA_029938465.1 Bacteroidales bacterium
GGTATAAATGATATTTTTCAATTTAAAGTAGATGGAGGAGATGGTTCTACTACTTTATATTTCGACAATTGGTATTTCTGGGAAGCCTCAGCCAGTGCAGATGCTTCATTAAGCGATTTACAAGTGGATGGAACTACTGTTGATGGATTTAATACAAATACGCTGAGCTATGATATAGAACTTCCTGAAGGAACTACTGTAGTGCCAACTGTTACAGCTACTACAACTAGTCCAAATGCAAATTTCGTTGTAAATGATGCTACGGGACTTCCTGGTACAACAGAAGTAGTAGTTACTGCAGAAGATGGGACAACAAATTTGACTTATTCAGTTAATTTTACTTTTCCTGATCCAGTACCTACCGATGCTGCTCCAATACCAACTCACGAAGATCAATATGTAGTTTCTGTTTATAGCGACACTTATACTGATTTAGCTGGAACGGATTTCAATCCAGGTTGGGGTCAAACTACCATTGTTTCTTTTGAAGATATTGGTGGAAACGAAATAATGAAGTATGATAATTTTAATTATCAGGGAACCCAGCTAGCTGGGAACCAAGATCTTTCGTTAATGGAATTTATGCATGTAGATATTTGGACAGCTGATGCAACTCATATTCAAGTTACTCCTGTAAGTGCCACAACTGGTGAATTTTTAGTGAATTTAACGCCTCTTAATCAGGGTAGTTGGAATAGTTATGATATTCCTGTAGGAGATTTTACTGGTGTTTCTTTGGCCGATATTCATCAATTGAAATTTGATGGTCAAGGCGGAGTAAATCCTTCCACTGTATTTTTAGATAATATTTACTTTTGGAAAAATCCTCCTGCATCCGGAACTGATGCAACTTTAAGCGATTTACAAGTGGATGCCACAACTGTAACAGGATTCTCTCCAAGTATTTTAAGTTATGATGTTGAATTGCCTTATGGAACCACTACTGTTCCAACAGTTACTGCCACAACAACTGATGCCAACGCTTCTTATGTGATAAATGATGCAACAGCATTACCAGGAACAACAAGTGTTGAAGTAACAGCTGAAGATGGGATTACTATCTTAACTTACAATATTAACTTTACATTAGAAGAGGCTGTTCCAGAGGATGGTGCTCCTATGCCAGTTCATGATGAAGGTTTGCATAGTGTGTTTTCTATTTATAGTGATAGCTATACCAATCTGGAGAATACTAACTTTAATCCTAGTTGGGGACAAAGTACTCAAGTAGTAGTAGATGAACAAATAGGTGGTAATAACACTTTAGTCTATACTAATTTAAATTATCAGGGAACCAATTTGGGAAGTGCAGATGGAAGTCCACAGGATTTTTCTAACAGTGATTATTTCCATATTGATTTCTGGACTCCAAATGCTACAGCCTTGAATTTCTTCCTTATTAGCCAGACAAGTGGCGAAATACCTTATGCTTTAACTATCACTAATAATGAATGGGTAAGTGTAAATATTCCATTGAGTTATTTCTCAAATCAGGGATTAGATTTAACTGATATCTACCAATTTAAAATAGATGGCGGAGATGGTTCAACAACTGTATATTTCGACAATTGGTATTTCTGGAAAGTGATAGAAGGAAGTGATGCAAGCTTAAGTGATTTACAAGTAGATGGGGAAACTATTGATGGTTTTTCACCTAGCATCTTTGAATATGATGTAGAATTAGCTGCTGGAACAACCATTATACCAACAGTAACTGCTACAACAAGTGATAACGATGCAACTTATGTTGTAAATGATGCTGCGGCTATACCCGGAACAACAGAAGTAGTTGTTACCGCTCAAGATGATGTAACTATACTTACTTATTTAGTAAATTTCCTATTACCAGAACCTATGCCTGTAGAAGCAGCTCCAACACCTACTCAATTAGAAGAGAATGTAATTTCTATGTTTAGTGATGCATATACTGATGTTGATGTTGACACATGGCTTACAGATTGGTCTGTTGCTGTTTTGGAGGAAATTGAAATACAATCTAACCCTACCAAGAAATATTCATCCTTGGATTATGCAGGAATTGAAACTGTAGGCAGTCCTATGGATCTTGAGTCGGCTGATATGGTATATCTACACATTGACTTCTGGACACCTAATAGTACAGCATTTAGGATAAAACTTGTTGACTTTGGTGGCGATGGATTTGGCGGTGGAAATGATACTGAAGCCGAAATTGAGTTTACTCCTGTATTATCAGAATGGAATTTGTTGGATATTCCATTGGAGGACTTCGCTGATATGAATATGAGTGATATCAACCAAATTGTTATTTCCAGCAATCCATCTGGAGAAAGCACCATATTTATTGACAATGTATTCTTCTATAAAGATCCTGTTGGAATAAATGATGTTGCTGTTGATGAATTATCAATTTATCCAAACCCAACTAGTGATTCTTGGTTTATTAGTACTACAGAAGTGATCCATGAAATCCAGATATTTGATTTGTCTGGAAGAGTGGTTCTTTCTCTACAACCAGAGCAATCAGGTATCATTAATATTGATGCCTCAGAATTGCATAGAGGGATCTATATCCTTAGAGCAAGCGGATTAAGTACTCGAGAATTTAAATTAATTAAAGAATAGTTTTTTTTGTGTTGATTAGGAAGAGACCTCTTTTTTTTTATGAGGTCTTTTTTTTTGAAAAGAAATATTAAACATGATCATAGTTTCATCACCTGCTCGCCAGCATGAATCATTTTAATTGATTGTGCTTTCAAAAACGTTATGGGCCTATACAAGAAAAAAAATATAGTATATCAGAAATCAATCAATATTAAATCAAACTTATCCAAAATTACAACATTCCAAAAAGTAGCTTCCTTAATAATCCTAATAGTTTATCACTATATTTTACTATCTTAGCCTACAAATTATCATTTATGAATGTTCTGAATAAAATTCTACTCAGCCTTTTAACTATAGCTATTTGTTTTTCTGCTACATCGCAAAACATTCATATAGGAACATCGCAAATAGAAAATTTTTATAGAACCGATTATCAAGCAGGAAGCCAAAATTGGGATATACAGCAAAATGTCAATGGTAAAATATATTTTGCTAATAACCTGGGTTTATTAGAATACGATGGGCATTTTTGGAATACCTATCCCTTGCCAAATGCCAGTGTTGTTCGTAGTATAAACATTCATGATAATGGATTTATATTTGCCGGTGGCTTTAATGAACTTGGTTATTTTAAATTAGAAAAATCAAATAAATATCAATTCCATTCTCTTAAAAAGTACCTTCCTGACGGATCAGATAATTTCGAGGAGGTTTGGAAAATCTTCAAGCATTCTGACGGTATTATATTTCAATCATTCAATCAATTAATGATTTACAAAGACAGTATGTTTACTGTTATTCCAGCGCCCTCCCGGTTTCACTTTTCTTTTATGGTTAATAATGAATATTATGTGAATGATATGGAAAAGGGGCTGTTGCGTTATGCAATGGGAAAACTTTTTCCTTTAAATGGCATGGAAAAACTAATTGGTGTAGAAATTTGGGGGATTCTAGAACACAATAATCAGCTTATTATTTCAACAGCTTCGGAAGGTGTTTTTATATATGATGGAAACACATTGCAAAGTTGGAATGTTTGCTTCAACGATTTTTTAAAAAAGAATCAGGTTTTTTGCTCTTTTGAAACACAAGAAGGTCATTTGGCTTTCGGAACAATTCAAAATGGCCTATTGATCTGTAATAATAAGGGCGAGGTTCTTCAACACCTAAACATGGCGGATGGTCTTCAAAATAATACAGTTTTAAGTATTGGAGAAGATTATCAAGGAAATCTTTGGCTAGGTACCGATCATGGAATAGATTATATTGAGACGAACTCTCCATTATCGGGTATATCATTCAATTATGGAATCAGTACTGGATATGCTGCAATAGCAAATAAAAACACTATATATTTTGGTACAAATCAAGGTTTGTTCTATAAAAATATGGAAGAAAAGGCTGCACATAATTTCGAAAATAAAAAATTGAAAATTATTGAAAATACTGGTGGACAAGTTTGGTCTTTAAACAAAATAGATGAAAGCGTCTTTTGTGGTCATAATAAAGGCACGTATATAATTGAAGGAAAACAAGCAGTCCAAATTTCATCCATTCCTGGGGGTTGGACAAACTTGCAAACTCCTACATATAAAAACAAAGTTATTGGAGGCGTTTATTCGGGTCTTGTTCTTTATGAAAAACAGAATGGTAAATGGATGTTGAAAAAACAATATCCAAACTTTTCGGAATCTGTTAAAAATATGGTTTTCGATAAAGATGGTAGTCTATGGATGATTCACGGATATAAAGGTATATATCATTTCATTTTTTCTGAAGATTATGAAGAAATTGAAGAAATTGATTTCTATAACTCACAAAATTCTAAGCTTTCTAATCAATTATTCGGCTTAGCAAATGTAAATGATAAAATAGTTTTTTTTACCGGAGATGGAGTTGTTACCTACTCTAAAACAAGTGCTGATTTTATAGCAGACAATTTTTTTAGCCAAAAAATAGGTCCCATTAACATTCGGTCCGTAAAAATAGATGAAAGAAAAAATATTTGGTATTTCACAGATAGAGATATTGGCGTATTAAGAATAGGTGAAGACGGAAGGTATAATAACATCAATCTTCCTTTTAAACAACTTCAAGGACAATTTGTAAATGGCTTTGAATTTGTATATCCTTATGATGATAATAATGTGTTCATGGCTACCGAAAATGGTTTCGAACATTATCAAACAGATTGTAATAAAAATTACAATTATGATTTCAACTCATATATAAAATGGATTAGAACATTTAATCCTGAAACAACTCAAGGATTTAATGACAGCCTTTTACAATTGGATTATAATAATAATCACATAGAGTTTACCTTCTCTTCCAATGAATTTACGAATTCATCAAATGTTTTATATTCTACTTTTCTGAAAGGATATGATACCGAATGGTCTAAATGGCAAAATAGAAATACTAAAGAATACACTAACTTATATGAGGGAGATTATGAGTTTAGTGTAAAAGCCAAAAATATTTTTGGTGAAATATCCTCTATTGAAAATATAAAATTTAGTGTTTCTCCTCCTTTTCACCGATCCATTATAGCCTATGGATTATATATGATGGGATTTATACTCATCATCATTATTATTGCTATTAGTCTGAAAAAAAGATTAGATAGAGCAAAAATTAAAGATCAGCAGAAACAACAAGAATTATATAGAAAACGTGAAAACGAGTTACGACAAGAAGCTTTAGAAGCTGAAAAGGAAATGATTAGGATGCGAAATGACCAACTAAGACTCGGAATAAAACAAAAAGATAAAGAGTTGGCCAACTCTACTTTGCTTATCATACATAAAAATGAAATCCTTATCAATATTAAAGATCACTTGAAAAAACTAACGACATCCTTGACCAGTGAAGATAACAAGCATGAGGTTAAAAAGATGATTCGTCAAGTAAACCGAGAGATTAATAATGACAAACAATGGAGAGTTTTTGAAACTCATTTTGAAAGTGTTCATGAGGAATTCTTACTGAAAATAAAAGAACAATTCCCAGAAATCACTCCTCGCGAATTAAAACTATGCGCCTTTCTAAGAATGAATATTTCAAGTAAGGAAATATCTGTTCTAATGAATATTTCTCCAAGGGGTGTAGAAATTAGTCGCTACAGATTACGAAAAAAACTAAATTTAGATAGAAAAACCAATCTTACCGAATTTATTTTATCCTTTTAATCAGTAATATTTCAAAGTTGATAGATAATTCAATGATGTATTAAGTGAAATTACTTAAGTAAAACCTTAACTAGTAGAATAACAGCCTAATAAAACATCATTGATGTATTTTTGATGTAGTAAAAACAAACTTAGATGTGTTTTTGATGAAGCTTTTTATTTGAGTTATGCAAGGTTTCTCTTTATCTTCGCAAACGATTGCATCAAAATATGGTTTCCTTGCATAGCAATATTAACCGTGATGTATAAAATTATTCAATTAAAAAAAACTATAATCATTATGAAAAAAAGAAATTTAATGAACTTTTACAGAATGTTCCTTATGATTGGAGCTGTAGCTTTAATCGTATTTAGCTCCTGTAAAAAAGATGAAGAGGATGATGCTCCTGTAACGCAAAACCCTATTGCTAGTTTCCAATTTGAAGCAAGCACTACAAATTATTTAGAAGTTACATTCACTAATTTCTCCCAAAATGCAACCTCCTATTCTTGGAGTTTTGGTGATGGTGAAACTTCAACAGAAGAAAACCCTGTGCATGTGTATGCTGCTGCTGGAGATTATACTATTGAGTTAACAGCTAGTAATTCAGCTGGAACTTCAGCAACATTCTCAGGAGAAGTTTCTTTAGATGATCCTAACTCAGCTCTTAGATTATTAGCTGGTGAATCATCAAAAACTTGGAAATTATTCAGAGAAGGCGTTTCAATGTCTCTTGGAGAAAATGCTGAAAGCCCTGCAGGTTGGTGGGAAGGTTTGCAAAACACTGGTGCTAGACCTTGTTTATATTATCAATC
>JAOZUW010000149.1 GCA_029938465.1 Bacteroidales bacterium
GATATTTAGTTGGTATTACACTAAAAGTGCATACCTGCCTGCCGGATTTCCTCCCTATAGGGATGGCAAGGCAGGGTTTTGACTAACGACTGAGATAAATAAAGTTTCCCTAAAGTTTTTTTCTGTGCTAACATATAAACAATAAAATGATGTATATTTGACGTACAAAATCAAAGCTGAGAAGACTAATGAATAAATCTCTTTTTATCATTATATTTTACCTTCCTCTATTCTATTGCCATCAGGTAAGCGGGCAAGAACAATTGAACAATATGGATGATATTTACGGATTAAATCCAGAATTATATAATGGTAAAGTTTATTCTGATTTTTATGGCTCCAGCGTAAAGGGTCATCAGTTTTTATGGAGCCCTGAATATTCAAAAGGGGATCTTATCATCAATAACAAATCATATCATGAACAGATCATCAATTACGATATCTTTAAACAAAAACTGCTATTATCTTTTACAAACTACACTAAAACACAAAGAATTATAGAAATACCTCTTAAGAATATTCAATCCTTTAGTTTTTCAGATATGTATTTCCAGCTGATGAGCATGCCTGATAGTTCTATAAAAATATTTCAAGTTATAGGCAAAAGCAAATTCCCCATTCTCATTTACTGGAAAAAAAATATGATTACAACTACCTCTACTAGTATTTATGATTATAAGTTTACTGAACCTAAAAGAGACATCTGGCTAGTAAAGGATCATCAATTCTATCCAATAACTAAAAATAAATCCCTATTAAAACTATTTGATAAAGAACAGGCTATAGTTTTAAAAAAATGGTTAAAAAGCCAAAATATTCGAATTCAAAAAGCAAAAGATTGGCAGTTGCAAAAACTAAGTGAATATCTTTATGCTTTATGATGAGATACTATTCCATATCTATTTTTTTCTTTTTGACTCTATTTTCTTTTGCTCAAAAAAAAGATAGTATTTTTATCAATATGAAGATGCAAGATGCAAGCTTTGAAGATTTTGTAAAGCAAATTGAAAAACAAACTCATTTAAAAGTATTGTATCAACCCCAATGGACTTCTGATATCATAATAAATATAAATGTTAACCATAAAGAAGTCATCTCGGCTTTTAAAGAAGTTTTACAAGAGAGCCCTTTAAGTGTTTCATTCTGGAAAGAACAAATATTAATCTTAAAAGATGAAGATTTAATTACAGAACTTCCCATTTACAATGAAAAAGAAGAAATAAAAACAGATACTTCCATCAAGGTGAAAAAATCTTCTTTTATGAAGGGGCGTAAAGCAGATTTACTACATATTAAAATAGGGAATGCAAAATATCCGACTTTAGGCAAAAAGATAAGCTTTAGTGGTCGCATTATTGAAGCAGGGACAGGAAATGCAGTTGAAGGAGCTACTTTATATATTGAAGAGCTTCACAAAGGTGCTGTTTCGGATAAAAATGGAGAAATACAATTGTCTCTAACAGTTGGAAAATATGTAGCCATTATAGAGTGCTTAGGAATGGAGAAAACATCTTGTCAATTCGAGGTTGTTTCCAAAGGGAGCTTCACACTTCCTATGCAAAAAGCACATTTCGACATGAGAGAGATCGTTGTTTATGGCGATCGCCAGATGAATGTTCGTGAGAAAGACCCGGGAATGGAGAAGGTAAGTGTTAAAACCATAAAAGAACTTCCTAATATGATGGGTGAAAGCGATATTATTAAAATATCAGAACTGCTTCCGGGAGTAGTAAGTGTAGGTGAAGGTGCTGCAGGAATAAATGTAAGAGGTGGTAATTTCGATCAGAATGCTTTTTATTTTAATAAAGTGCCTATTTATAACACCTCCCATATGTTTGGCTTTTTCCCAGCTTTTAATGCAGATGTTATTAAGGATTTTTCCCTATACAAAGGCTATATTCCAGCTAAATATGGTGGCAAACTATCCTCTATTTTTGATATTAACACACGTAGTGGAAATAAGAAATATTTTACTGCTCATGGTGGAATAAGCCCAATAGCAGGCAACCTAAGCCTTGAAGGTCCCTTAAAAAAAGACACCGCCTCTTTTTTATTAAGTGGACGAACATCTTACTCTGATTGGATTTTAAGTCGTATTGATGATTATACTATTCGTAATAGCAAATCTTCATTTTACGACCTTATTGCGTCTGTAAATATCGACCTGCCAAAAACTCAAGTAAACCTATTCGCCTACCACAGTCAAGATTATTTCAAGCTACATAATATAAATACCTATTGGTATTCAAATTCAGGAGGATCAGCTTCTATAGGGCATAATTTCTCTTCTGGTTTTCGTGGTGATTTTTCATTAGCTGGAGTACAATATCAGTTTGAAACCATCGATCAACAAGAAGAAAATACGGCCTATGAGCACGAGTTTAAGATTGAACATATTGAGTTGAAAGCTGATTTTCAGAAAAGTTTTAATGAAAGACATCAAATAGATTTTGGCCTCAATGCAGTATGGCTAAAGCTACATCGTGGTCAAGTGTTACCTTATGGTGAAAATTCTATAAAAACCCCCTTAGATTTAGGTCAGGAACAGGGATTAGAAACAGCATTGTATTTATCTGATAATTTCGATATAACACCATTGTTAAAACTCAATGCAGGATTCCGATTCTCTATATACTCCCCTTTTGGTCCGGCAAAGGTTTACACCTATTACGATCAAGGGCCAAAAGACATTAGATTTATTAATGACAGCATCCAATTTAATAGCGGACAAACGATAAAAACCTACTATTTCCCAGAATTTAGGGCCAGTTTAAACTACCAAACTGATGAATTTGGATCAGTTAAATTCTCTTTTAATCAAATGCACCAAAATATTTTCATACTGAACAATACTATTTCTGTTGCACCAAACGCTCAATGGAAACTTGCCGACTATCATCTAAAACCAAGTAAAGCTTATCAGTTTTCATTAGGTGTATTTCGAAATATCCCAAGAGGTGGATGGGAAGCGAGTGTAGAAGTGTATTATAAAAGCACACAAAACTATACCGAATTTAAAGATGGAGCCGATTTTTTAAGCACTCCTTTAGTTGAAACTACTGTGTTGCAAGGTGATCAGACAAGCTATGGAGCTGAATTTCTTATTAAAAGAACAGGTTATAGGTTTGATGGATGGTTAGCCTACACTTATTCCCGCTCTTTAATACAAGTAAATGGTGAAAATCAATGGGATAAGATTAATGAAGGAAATGTTTATCCATCAAATTTTGATATTCCTCATGTGCTAAATGCTATCATCAATTATCATATTAGTAAAAGAGTTACTTTTAGTACCACATTTACCTACCAAACAGGAAAACCCATCACCTACCCAACTTCTTATTATTATATTGATGGCATACCCTATTTAGATTATTCAAAAAGAAATGAATACCGCATTCCTGATTATTTTAGAACAGATATTTCACTGACTATTCAAGGAAATTTACGAAAGAAAAAACTATTACACAGCTCCTTCATTTTCAGTGTATACAATCTCACAGGAAGAGAAAATCCATACTCGGTATATTTTACAAAAAATAACCGAACAATAAATAGTTATCAATATTCAGTAATTGGCGTGCCTATTTTTACAGCTACCTGGGTATTTAAATTGGGGAATTATGATGCACATTAAAAAGACCATATATTTTGTTGCTTTAGTTCTGCTTGCAGCTTGTATAAAACCTTATGAGCCCGAACTAAAAGATGATTCTACCCAGAAATATGTGGTACAAGGGATGATTAGCTCTATGGAAGGCTTTCAAGAAGTAAATGTTTCATTAACTTCATCGGTGAACCAACCACAATACATAGGATTAAATGGGTGTCAGGTAGAAATTCTTGACGACCAAAATAATAGGTTTGTTCTTGACCATTACTCTAATGGAAATTATAAAATTTGGCTAAGTCAGGAATATTTACAACCTGGAAGATCATATAAAACAAAAATAATTACACCTGATGGAGATATTATTGAATCTCGCTTTGAGAAAATGCCTTCAGGACCCGAAGTAGATGATATTTACTATGAAATTGAACAGAAACCTACCAATGATCCTGATATTTGGAAAACAGGTATTCAGCTTTATACCAATCTATTAGGGCAAGCAGATGATAGTAGATTTTACAGCTGGAAACTTACTGAAACTTGGGAATATCATGCTGCTCACCCCAAGGAGTTCTATTATAATGGTCAGATAAATCAAATAAGCCCTCCCGATTATTCTCAAAAATACTGCTGGACTACTTTAGATGTTGGCCAGATTTTCACCCTGTCTCTTCAAAATATATCAGGTAATACTTACCATGATTTCCCCTTAAGCTTTATACGTAACAATACTTCACGTTTGGCAATACTTTATAGTTTATTAATTCAACAAATGGCTTTAACAGAAGATGCCTATACTTATTGGGATCAGTTGCGACAAAATAGCCAACAAGATGGAGGCTTATATTCTTCACAACCTATAGCCATAAAAGGTAATCTAAGCATTACCAATGCTCCCGAAAAACAGGTGCTCGGATATTTCCAAGCAAGCACTCTTACCACAAAAAGAATTTTTATTGAACCTGTGCCAGACTTAGCTTTAGAGTTCTACAATGGTTGTTCTCCTATTTTCTTAAGAAAAGGTTTAGTAGAAATAACGCCTAGTCAATATCCGGCATATTTATTGAGTGTTGACGGAAATTGGACGATGAATTTATTAAACGCAGGCTGCGTAGACTGTACTGTAGATGGTGGAACTACAAATAAACCCTATTATTGGCCCATAAAATGAAAGGAATATTAAAACATATCATCATTATTCTTGTCATTGGTTTACTAGCCAATGAACTAAAGGCACAACAAGTTTTAGAGCCCGAATACACCCATGTTTTTACTGATAGAGCAGTGTATATTACAGGAGAATCTATTTTGTTTAGCGGCATTATAGAAGGAAAATCACCAAAAAGCAAAGTGGTTTACACAGAGTTAATTACACCTATAGGAGATAAAATAAACGAAGGAAAGCAAGAAATTAAAGATTTGCATTTTTCCGGTGAAATTTCTATTCCTGAAAATACCTTAAGTGGGTATTATTATTTGCGTTCTTATACCAAATGGATGCGTAACGGATCACCAGGAGATTATGCCTATGTGCTATTGAAAATTATCAATCCTCGAAGTAAAAAACTTTTAGATGTTCCCGATTCATTAATCAACAAAGAATTAATAATCAATGATATAGCTGATACAATATATCAGAAAGAATCTTATCATTATGGTGAGAAGATATATTTTGAACGAAATACTAAAAATGAGAAAATAGCATGCCTGAGCATTATCCCCAACTTGACTAATTCTAGTAGAGCACAAAGTAACAATCAAATAAGCAATTATACTCAACTGAAATTTTATCCCGAGACTCGTGGGCTTAGCTTAAGTGGGAAGCTGAAAACGAAAAACAGTAAACAAGCTATAGCTTTTCATCTGGTGAACCTTCATATTCTTGGAGAAAAGGATTTTATATCAGTTTTATCTGATGCAGAAGGTCATTTTCATTTTGCTTTACCCAAAAGATTTGGAACCAAAGAATTATTTATTATTGCAGCTTCCTATCAACAGGATGAAGTGGTGATTCAAATAGACCAAGACTATTGCTACCAAACTATCGGCTTAACTGTTCCTGAATTTTTTATCCAAGACAAAGAGAAAGCCCTTATATTACAAATGGCACAAAATCAACAGGTATATACGGCATTCTACCAACAAGATAGCCTAACTGAAACACTTCCGGAATCAAAAGCCTTTTATGGAGAAGCGTTTAAAAGGCTTGATATTGATTTTTATGTTCCTTTTGATAGTCTGGAGCAATATTTCACGGATATACCAAGCTGGGTAAGTGTAAAAACACGCAAAGGCAAACGCTATTTTCAGCTTATTGGTCAGCAAGGAGAACTAAAAGTTTACGAACCATTGGTAATGGTAGATTGGGTTCCTGTGGATGATGCCGATCGTATTTTAGCCATTCACCCATCCAATGTAAAACAGATAGAAGTTATAAACACTGCCTACGTACATGGCGATATTATATATGGTGGTATCATCAATGTATTAACCAGAAATACTGATTTTGGAGGATTAAAATTCCCAGAATCCGGAATGTATTTAGATTTTGATTTTTACACTCCAAATAATTCCTTTAATATCAACTATAAAAACACCTGCTATTGGACGCCTCATATCTCTATGGATTCTAATTCAAATGTTATGGAACTTCCAATTCCACAACAAAAAGGAGAATATATTATTCACTTACAAGGTATAAGTAGAAAAGGAGAATACATCAATGAAGATAAAAGTTTTATTGTGGAATAGTACTTTCATACTCTCTTAGGAGCTTTTATTTAAATATTTTGATGACTAATAACAAAAAAGTAACCAGCCCATTTTCCCGTATAAATAAATATTTAAAAGCAACTTGAGAATCTTTTAAACCAAAAGGATCAAAAAGAATCAATCAAATGAGATAAAGATTTTTCTGTATCTTCACAGCAAATTACTTTTTGAATGAAGTTTATAA
>JAOZUW010000150.1 GCA_029938465.1 Bacteroidales bacterium
CGAATTTTATTCGTAAAATAAACCTATCGTACTTCCAGTCCATAGTGGTTTATTGTAACGATCTAGGGGGGTACTAAAGAGGCGTAAAATAGCTAAACGAGTTACTAGTAGGAGTTTAAAGGTGAATTTAATAACTTTTTCAGATAATAAATATCCGTAAAAAACTTATTGGAATTTTCGTGTTTTATTTGTATAATTGTTGATAATGAAGTGACTCGCACAAATTAGTATAAATTATTAATAATCAGTAACATGAACTATATTCTTTTCGACGACTCATCAAGAAGTAATCTCTTGCCTTTAACATTTATGCGTCCGGTGGCCGATATAAGAATAGGTATTCTTACCATTAGAGAAAAGTGGGAACGGTATTTGCAAACAAACACCTCTACCATTACCGAATCCTATTTGGCTAAAAAATACCCTATTAAACAAGCAGATAGTAATATTTTAATTAATGGTTCTGTATGCCCTACACCAGAAATGGTTCAAGCTATTAAAGCTCTTAAAGAAAATGAAACACTAAGTACAACAGAATACATCATAGCCATGAATGTGGGTGGTGATGTTTTTGGTGAAAATGAGGTTACTGATACTGCTGGTGGTGAAACTGTTATATTTGATGATGCACATATAAAGGTGAATTTTACCTATGATATTTTTTCAAAAAATGGGGAGGCTATAAAAGACGATTTTGAATTATTAACAAAAGGAAGAAAATCGGAAAAGCTAAGCGATACGAATAGAGTAGCAGGTATAGAAAATATTTTTATTGAGAAAGGTGCAAAAGTAGAGTTCGCCACATTAAATGCCACTACAGGTCCTATTTATATTGGCAAAGATGCTGAGATAATGGAAAATGCCGTTATTCGCGGTCCTTTTACTTTGGGTGAGAATGCTGTTGTGAAAATGGCAGCAAAGATTTATGGTCCTACTACTATTGGGCCATGGTCTAAAGTAGGTGGAGAGATAAATAATTCTGTGTTCTTTGCGCATAGCAATAAAGCTCATGATGGTTTTGTGGGGCAGAGCGTGATTAGTGAATGGTGTAATTTAGGTAGCGATACCAATGTGTCGAATCTTAAAAATACTTACGAAAATGTTCGTTTATGGAATTATCCACAAGGCAGTTTTAAAGATACAGGTCTTACATTTTGTGGATTGATAATGGGTGATCACTCTAAATGTGGTATCAATACTATGATTAATACAGGTACTGTAATAGGTGTCAATTGTAATATCTATGGCTCTGGTTACCAAAGAAATTATATTCCTTCTTTTCGTTGGGGTGGCACAGGTAGAAACAGTATCTATGATATCAACAAAGCTATAAAGGTTGCTTCAATAGTATATGGTAGACGTGAGAAAGATTTTGATAAAATAGAACAGGATATCTTAAAATCTGTATTTGATCTGACCATACAAAACTCATCATATTAAGAATAGTTTTTAAAAATAATTCCAAAAAATAATAATAGCCCTTGATTAGGGCTTTTTTGGTATGTTATTTGAACACTAAATGCATTATTATTTAAGATAAACATACAGTTCAGGTATTCAGTTGTTTATAAACAAAATATAGATTTTGTTCTGAAAATTTAATATTTAACTGTCAAATTGTCCAACTTATGAATGAAAAAATGTCAAACTTACTATACCTTTCTGACCTAGTGGATCAAGATACCGAGTTTATTCCTTTGCTTACTTCAGAGGATGAAGATCTGATGAATGCTGAAAAATTACCGGAAACACTTCCTGTTCTTCCATTGCGAAATACAGTTTTATTTCCCGGAGTTGTAATACCTATCACTGTAGGTCGTGATAAATCCATTAAGCTAATTAAGGATGCCTATAATAAGGGTAATAAAACCATAGCAGTTGTTTCTCAAAAAGATGTTTCTATTGAAGAACCAAAATTTGAAGACTTGTTTTCCATAGGTACAGTAGCCTATATAATGAAGATATTGAACATGCCCGATGGTAGTACAACAGCTATTATTCAAGGCAAAAGAAGAGTAGAATTGACGGGTATGGTTCAAGAAGAACCTTATTTTATATCAAAGGTAGAGAGCAAAACAGAAGTGAAAATGCCTAAAAATGATGTGAAATTTAAGGCACTATTAGATTCTTTAAAAGAAATGTCAGTTCAAATTATAAAGCAATCACCTGAATTGCCATCTGATGCTGCTTTTGCATTAAAAAATATTGAGAGCCCAAATTTTTTAGTCAATTTTATCAGTAGTAATTTAAATATTGACATCAAGGATAAGCAAAAATTTCTGGAGATAGAGGATATTAATACCAGAGCGCAAAGAGTTTTGGCTAGTTTGCACAAGGAACTACAAATGTTGGAGCTTAAGAATAAAATCCATAAAAAAGTAAAAAAGGATATGGACAAGCAACAGCGTGACTATATTCTGCAGCAACAATTACGAACTATTCATGAAGAGCTTGGCGATGTGCCCAGCGAAACTGAAGTTGAAGAAATAAAGAAAAAAGCAAAATCTAAGAAATGGGGAAAGGAAGTAGCTAAAACATTTGATGATGAAATGAAAAAGCTACGTCGTATGAACCAACAAGCAGCTGAATTTTCTATTCAAATGAATTATCTGGATACTCTGGTTAGCATGCCCTGGGGAGAGTATAGCAAGGATAATTTAAATATAAAACATGCTGAGAAGATATTAAATGACGATCATTATGGTTTAGAGAAAGTAAAAGAACGAATTTTGGAATACCTTGCTGTGATTAAACTGAAAGGGGATTTAAAATCTCCCATTCTTTGCTTGGTAGGCCCTCCTGGTGTGGGTAAAACTTCATTAGGAAAATCTATTGCACGCGCCATAAACCGAAAGTATATTAGAATGTCCTTAGGTGGAGTACGTGATGAATCGGAATTACGAGGCCATAGAAAGACTTATATTGGAGCCTTGCCAGGTAGGATTATTCAAAATATAAAGAAAGTAGGTACTTCAAATCCCGTTTTTGTACTTGACGAAATAGATAAGGTTAGCGGCAATAATATTAGTGGTGATCCTCAAGCGGCACTTTTAGAAATACTTGATCCAGAGCAAAATACTGCTTTCCATGATAACTATCTGGAAGTAGATTATGATTTATCTAGAATAATGTTTGTAGCTACTGCCAATAGTATCAATAGCATACATCCTGCTTTACGCGATCGTATGGAAATTATTGATTTGAGTGGTTACTTAAAAGAAGAAAAAGTAGAGATTGCGAAAAAACACTTAGTGCCAAAACAGCTTAAAGAGCATGGTGTAAAAAAATCGCAATTAAGTTTTCCTAAAGCTATTTTAGAGAAAATTATTGTGGATTTTACTCGAGAATCAGGAGTGAGAGCATTAGATAAGAATATTGCTAAGGTGATCAGAAATCGCGTGAAGGCCATAGTTATGGAGGAGGAGTATAATATAAAGATTACGCCTGATGATTTAGAAGATATTATGGGTAAACCTCGTTTTCGCCGCGATAGAGATTTGAGTAATAATGTGGCTGGAGTTGTTACAGGTTTAGCTTGGACAAGCGTGGGTGGCGAAATACTCTTTATTGAAACTAGTTTGAGTAAGGGTAAGGGACAATTGAGTTTAACCGGAAACTTGGGCGATGTGATGAAAGAATCGGCAACTATTGCTTTTCAATATTTGAAATCTCATGCCAAAGAACTAGGAATAGATGATAGGCTATTTACAAAGTATAATATCCATATGCATATTCCTGAAGGAGCTACTCCAAAAGATGGTCCTTCGGCTGGTGTTACCATGTTTACAGCTTTAGTGAGCTTATATTCTCAGAAAAAAGTTCGGTCAAGAATAGCTATGACAGGAGAAATCACACTGAGAGGAAAAATTCTTCCTGTAGGTGGTATTAAAGAAAAAATTCTGGCAGCAAAAAGTGCAAAAGTTACTGAGATTCTATTGTCAACTGAAAATAGAAAGGATATTGAGGAAATCAATGAAAAATATATCAAAGGATTGAAGTTTAGATTTTTTGATAGCTTAATGGATTTGATTGACTATGCTATTCTTGATATTCGTGTGGAAAAACCAATGGTTTTTGAGTTGGAAGAGGAGAGTAAATAGTTAAATTCAAGATCTAATCTTGCATTTTCACAACAAAAGCACCACTTTTTTGCGTGTTCCAATAGAATATATTTAAGCTGTCGGCCTGGTTTGCCCATTCTTTGATTTTCCAATATTTGTTGCTTCCATCAAAAATTATAGTGTCGAAATTTACTGTTGAAGCCAATTGATACAGCGAAATTTTTGGATTATTTTTATACAATACATAGTTGAAGCTTTCTTTAGACGGTGACTGAGGTAATAGGTTATTCTCATCTACAATCAGAAGCCTTTTCCTATTGTGATATATATAATTCTCTGAAATAAAGCAAAATGCATTATCAATAGGAGCCATATCTTGAAAAGGGATAATAGTTTGGTTTTTTATTCTTTTATGTAGATGATTCTCCTGATAATACCTGTCATAGCTTATAGTGCTGTCAAAGAGTAATGCAGAATCACCAATTAAGAGGCTATTTCTTCCCAAACTAAGATCTATTAAACTATATTTTGGAATATGATAAATAGTGATATCTGATTTGTTCGAAGCCTGATATCTGAGCCAGGAACTGCTTGTAAGAAGAGCAATAAGAAAAATAAAGGTAAAACTAAGGTATTTGTATTTTCTGTATATCAAACTCAAAGCCAGAAATAAAATAATTAAATAAACACTTAAGGTGTCAAATTTAGTGAAATACAAGTGCCTACTTACTGCCATTGGTAATTCATTAATAAATTCTATAGAGGAATTTAAACTTAAAAGAGGATAATACAATAGCTTAGTAGTAAGACTACCCAATAGACTATTTCCAAGGCCAATAGCGTAAACCAGAATATTGCTAAAACCAGCAAAAAGAATAATAAAACTTAATGGAATAACAATTAAATTAGTGATAATAAAATAGTTAGGAAATTGATGGAAATAGTAAATAGCTAAAGGGAAAGTGCCCAATTGTGCTGAAATGGAAACAGCAATCAAATCTCGTGTTTTTTGCCCCAACCAATACGGAGTCTCAATAAGTGAAGATAAATGTGGTTGTATAAACAAAATGGCAAGAACAGCCATATATGACAATTGAAAACCAATATGGAATAATAAATAAGGATTGATAATTAATAATAAGATGGCTGAAGCAGCCAAACTATTATAAGTGCTTGTTTTTCTATTCATCATTCCTCCTATGCTAAGAAAGCTAAACATGGTGGCTGCACGAGAAACCGAAGGGGATAGGCCTGTTACCAATGCATACATCCAAATGATAATGATCAATAAAAAAGCATGAAAGAAAATCCCATATTTCCATTTCTTAATAAATCCGAATATAGTGTTGAAAATAAGGAAGATAATGCCTACATGTAATCCACTTACGCAAAGGATATGCATGGCTCCGGATCCTGCATATAGCTGACGTAAATCCTGATCTAAATATTCATCATATCCCAACAAAATAGCTGAAGCAACAGCGAATTCAGCTTCCTCTAGATGAAAATCTTTTAGAATATTTAATAGTAGAGTTCTTACCTTAAGGCCTGCTAAAATGATTAGATTTGGTGAATTCTGTTCGGTTTTTATCCAATCGGTTCTAATGAGGTAGGCTTGATCATAAATATCTTGTCGTTGTAAATAATTTGCATAATTAAATTCATAAGGATTTCCAAAGCTCATTACTTTTTGGAGTTTATTCTTTACCATCAATTCATCACCATACTCTAGTGTGGGTAAGTTTTCTTTTGAGAAGTATAAAAGAATTTTCCCAGAAGCCATTTTCATGGTTGTATTATTCGACTTATATACTGCCTTTATTTTTGCAATGGTCTTGTAGGTTTTTTTCTTTTCTTGCAATGGTTCATCAATTTGAATCAACAAATGACTAATACTATCTGTATTTGAATAATGATTTTCATTGTTGATATCACTTCTTATCCATATCAATTGAAAACCAAAGAGGAGAAATAATATGCTGATGATAATGCCTGTGATATATCGGATTTTGTATTTTCTGAGTATTTGAGGTCGGAAGATCCAACTAACAAAGACTCCAAATAGTAGAAGAATGATTATAATAGAGATGTAAGTACTCTGAAAGTAATTTCCTCCAATAATGCCTAGTATCATAGGTAGTAAAACTCTAAACAAAGGATATTCGTTCCAAAACTTCATATGCAGTTAATTTTTCAATGATTCTGTGGGGAGAATCAGGAAATAACATATAAAGGTAGTAAAAAATATTGATAAAGGCATTTTCTGAAAATAAAAAAGGTAACTAATCAGTGTAATGAAATGTAATATCGATAAGGGTTTACAATATTTCTTGTTTATTCTTTGAGACACTTTGTGCTTCTTTGAGTAACTTTGAGTAACAGCTATATCACAGAGGAATACAAAGAAGACGCTGAGTTTCACAGAGAAAAGCTATAATTAACATTGAACTTCTGATAC
>JAOZUW010000043.1 GCA_029938465.1 Bacteroidales bacterium
CATACCCTTTTTTTTGGATTAAAAGACAATGCCCCCATAGTTCAACCTGCCTACCGGCAGGCAGGGGGATAGAATAAAGTGAACTAATCTGCCCCCATAGTTCAAGGGATAGAACAAGTGTTTCCTAAACACTAGATCCAGGTTCGAGTCCTGGTGGGGGTACTTTTAAAAAAACAAAGCTTAAAAACCAGTTGAGCTTTATATTTACAAAAAAGAGATTATAAAGAATGTCCCATCTTGAAATAGCGTTTTAACTATCTTTGTGCGCTATTTTATAATATAACCAATATGATTTCAATCGACGGCTTAGCAGTAGAATTTGGTGGTACTACACTGTTTAAAGATATCTCATTTGTAGTGAATGATAAGGATAGGATTGCGCTTATGGGTAAAAATGGAGCCGGAAAGTCAACCCTTTTAAAGATTATTTCCGGTACTCAAACTGCTAGCAGAGGAAAGATTTCTGCTCCTAAGGATGCCATCATATCTTATTTGCCACAACATTTAATGGCTCATGATAATAGAACCGTTTTCGAAGAAGCTGCCCAAGCCTTTTCTGAAGCACTAAACATGCAAAAAGAATTAGACCATTTAAATCTACAACTCACCCAACGTACTGATTACGAATCGACCGAATACTACGACATCATTGAAAAAGTATCGGATATCAGTGAGAAATTATACAGCCAAGCAGAAGTTAACTACGATGCTGAAATAGAAAAAACGCTGATAGGCTTAGGGTTTAAACGAAGTGATTTTCACCGTTCTACTGAGGAATTTAGTGGGGGCTGGCGCATGCGGATCGAACTCGCTAAGATACTACTTCAAAAACCAGATTTAATCCTCTTGGATGAGCCGACCAATCATTTAGACATTGAATCGGTTCAGTGGCTCGAAGATTTTTTAATAAATAGCGCCAATGCGGTGATGATTATCTCTCACGACAGAATGTTTATCGACCGTATTACCAACCGTACCATAGAAGTGAGCATGGGTCGCATCTTTGATTACAAAGTCAACTATTCGGCCTATCAACAATTACGAAAGGAACGCCGTGAACAGCAACAAAAAGCTTTTGAAGAACAACGAAAATTTATCACCGATAACCAACAGTTTATAGATAGGTTTAGAGGAACCTATTCCAAAACCCTTCAGGTGCAATCGAGAGTAAAGATGCTCGAAAAATTAAAAATCATCGAAATAGATGAAGTAGATCATTCACATCTGAAACTAAGCTTCCCTCCAGCCCCACGTTCTGGTGTTTACCCGATTACTACCGATGAGGTATCAAAATCTTACGGAAATAATCTGGTTTTTGAAGGCGCTTCATTTAGTATTAAAAAAGGTGAAAAAGTAGCTTTTGTTGGCCGTAATGGCGAAGGGAAATCAACCTTGGTAAAAGCTATTATGAACGAAATAGATTTTGGTGGAAAGCTCACCTTAGGGCATAATACCAAAATTGGATATTTTGCTCAAAACGAAGCCTCTTTACTTGATGAGAAAAAATCTGTTTTTCAAACTATCGATGATGTAGCCGTAGGTGAAATACGAAACAAGATAAAAGATATTCTAGGGGCTTTTATGTTTGGTGGTGATGATTGGGATAAGAAAGTTAAAATACTCTCGGGTGGTGAGCGTAGCCGCTTAGCCATGATAAAACTCCTTTTGGAGCCCGTTAATCTGCTAATATTAGATGAACCAACAAACCACCTCGATTTGAGAACCAAAGATATATTAAAAAAAGCCCTCATGGATTACGACGGTACTTTGATTCTGGTTTCTCACGATAGGGATTTTCTGGATGGGATGGTCAGCAAAATCTTTGAGTTTGGAAATCAAAGAATACGAGAACATTATGAAGGAATCCAAGAGTTTCTGGAGAGAAAAAAGATGGAGCACCTAAAGGAATTAGAGGTTAAAAAGTAAAATGTTATTTATAAAATTCATTCTATTGTTAATGAAAAAAATAACTGTGGTTATTTCAGCTGTGCTTTATACAAGTTGTAATACTGATATCTGCTTACTAAAAATACAAAATTCCATAAAAAATAACCCCTGTATAGCCTGTTTTAACTGAACCTTGAAAATCGAAGAAAGTGTCTTTCTTTTCAAAGATTGAAATATTTACACGAAAAGAATTTGCCGCCAAACCTAAACCTAGGTGTTTAAGAGGTTTATATTCTACACCAAAGTATAAATCGGAAATACTACCTTTCATTTTAAAAGCATCGAAATATAACAACTCCAAATGTTGTTTTAAATAAAATTTGGGAGTTATTGCAAATGAAGAATACAAACCTATTAAGGGTAATGGTGCTACAAAATCAGCTCTTTGTGTATTAAAACTAAAGGCTTTTAGCTCAAATGAAATAGGCATAACATAAAAGCCTGCTGAAATTCCCAAATCTATCCTATTATCCTTAAAAAAGGAATAGCCATATGCTACTTTATAGATTTGCATATCGAATCTGCTGTTTACTTTGGTGCCTATTGGATAAACAAAACCCCCAAATTCTATTTCATAACGCAATGCTTTTTCAGCTTTTCGTAAAAAACTGAAATATCCAGCAGTTATTGAATGCTTCTTATTTTTACTAAAAACATATTTAAAACCACCTCTAAGTACAGTATTGCTAGCTTGCAAACCTAAAATATCCTCAAGGTTTATAATTACTCCCGCCCCAATTTTCTCCGATGAAATACTAATATCACTATTTAGGTCTACTATAAAACCTCCCAGATTAAAAGAATATCTTCCCTTTATAAACTTAAAATCATTTTCTGTATCCTTATTCAGCGTATCTTGAGCTATTACAGATACTGAAAACATTAACAAAATAATAATTAATAAATGGTTTTTTATTTGAAAAACTCTTTCCATTAGGGTAATGTATGATGACCTTGTTTGATGATATGATAAAAACTTTACAAAAGTATGAATCAATTTGCAATATCCTATAATAACTGTGATGATTAAAAAAATGATCTTAAGAATTCCCAAATACTCAAAAATAGTACCCAACTGATAGATACAAAGGAGGAAATTAAAGTGATAAATATAACAAAAATAATGTACATTTGCATAAATAAAGATACATAACTATGATTGCAAACATATTATTAGCAGTACCAGGCATATGGTCTATAGCTCTTATTGCCATTGTTATTTTATTAATTTTTGGTGGAAAAAAAATACCGGAATTAATGCGCGGTTTAGGAAGTGGGATAAAAGAATTTAAAAAAGGGGTAAAGGATGAAGATGCTGATCTTGAAGACTCCAAAGAAATAGAAGACAAAAAATAATTCATAGTGGTATTTAACCACTTTTTCTTTTGAAGCCTGTCCTTTCATACCTAAAATACCGCTGGAATGCTGTGGGTCGCCATGGTGTACATTCTCCTTTTGTATATAATTTACTTGAAAAAGTCATTTATATTAAATCACCAAAAATCCAGAAATCTTTCACTTTAGGAAAGCAAAAAGAGTTTCATTTATATTTACGCCTCCTACTCCACTTTAAACCTAAAACTATTTGGCTTAATCGATCAAATATTTACTTTGAGGAGCTGATCAATCAATATAAAAAGAATAACACTTCTTCTGATTGTTACACTTCCATAAGCTCCTCTCCTCCTGCAGAAACTGATTTTTATTTCTTTAATCAAGCTACAAAACAACAAATAGATTCTTTTATTAGTCAAAAAAATATAATTAAAGAGGATGCAACTGTAATTTTTTTACCACTTCATGCGTCCAAAATACAATTACAAAACTGGGAGGAATTTATATCGAGTGATTTAGTGACCATAAGTTTAGATTTTTATAATTTTGGATTGGTTTTTTTCCAAAAAGGAAAAGCCAAACAAGATTACATCATCAAATACTTTTAAATATTGTTAAGGTCATTATTATCATTTAATTATTTTCTACCTTTGAAACATTAAGAAAAACAAATATCTATGAGTGAACAAGTCATTAAGATTAACGATATAGCCAAACATTATCAAGTAGGTACGCAGCTTGTAAAAGCTATAAGATCTATTAGTTTAGATATTAATAAAAATGAATATGTTGCCCTAATGGGTCCTTCGGGCTCTGGGAAATCTACTTTAATGAATATTTTGGGTTGTTTAGATACTCCAACTAGTGGTGCATATTTTTTGGCTGGGAATGATGTGAGTAAAATGGATGATAATGCTTTAGCTGATATTCGTAACCGACAGATAGGTTTTGTTTTTCAAACATTTAATCTTCTCCCACGCTCAACTGCCCTTGAAAATGTGATGTTGCCTTTAATTTATGCTGGGTACTCAAAAACAGAACGTTATGAGATGGCTAAAAAAACATTAGAGAATGTACATTTGGGAGATAGGATGGATCACAAGCCCAACGAATTATCGGGCGGACAACGACAAAGAGTAGCTGTGGCACGCGCCCTAGTTAATAATCCAGCTATTATTCTTGCGGATGAACCTACAGGTAACCTCGATTCCAAAACATCAATTGAAATCATGGCTTTATTTGAAGAGATTCATAATCAAGGAAACACGGTAATTGTGGTAACGCATGAAGAAAATATTGCATTGCATACTCACCGAATTATCAGACTTATTGATGGCGAAGTAAACTCTGACAAAAGAAATGAACATATTAAAAAACTGCTAGCTACGGTATAGTTCAACCTATTTGAATGCATTAATGTCTCTTTTTTCACGACCTTTGTAACTCAAGAGTGTATTTCTCGTCCTATATATTGAAAAGTGAATCATGAGTTTTCAGGAAGATCAATTTTACATAGAACAAATTAAGAAAGGCAATCAAGCTGCCTTTGCTTCCATTGTGGAGAAACACAAGGATATGGTATTTACTATCTGTGTGAAAATTGTCAGAAAACCCGAGGATGCAGAAGAACTGGCACAGGATGTTTTTATGAAAGTTTTTGATAAAATAGCCAGTTTTAGAGGTGATGCCCGTTTTTCAACCTGGTTATACAGAATCGCTTATAATGCAGCCATCTCAAAAACCCGCAAACGTCGTCTGGAAGTGGAAGCTATAGATGATTTTACAATTAATAATTACTCTGTTGATGATGTAAAAGAAAACTTAGAGACTTTAGATAAAGAAGAACAACATGCTTTATTAAAGATGATAATGGAGCAGCTACTTGAAGATGACTACATCATCATCAAGCTCTTTTACTTAAAAGCATTATCTGTTGTAGATATCAGCCAGATAACAGGTCTTTCAGAAGCTAATGTAAAAGTTAAACTACATCGAATAAGAAAGAAAATGTATTGTCAGATGCATAAACAAATGCAACCATCAGACAAAAACTATAAAAATTTGTAAGACTATGAACAAACAAAACAACATAGAGGACTCTTTTCTCCAATCTCTGATTAAATCAGACGGTTTGATTAAACCATCATGGGATTTTACAAACAAGCTAATGGCGCGATTACCTATAAAAAATGTAGAAATTGAAGAATCGTCCTCATTAATTGGAAGAAATATTACATTATTTATTTTTATACTTATTGGCTTTATAAACCTTCTTACCATATATCTTCTCTGGCCTTATTTATCAGTATGGCTACCCGAAAACAGTATTCTACTTTTTATAATTGATCAGGCCAACACCTTGTTACATTCCTATGTAACGGCACTCTTTAACCGTTCAGCAACTATTTCTTTATTATTAGTTATTATATTAGGCGTTACTACTATAGTTGGAAAAGATGTTATTAATAGTTGGTTTTATCATTCAAAACATAAAGCTCCTATAGTATAATTTCCTGAATACCATTAATTTAGTTGCAACTAAAAAATGAATGAAATTATAAAAGGTTTTTCATTTCATTTATATACATTTGTATCCTATTAAAAAAATATCAAAATGAAACAAAAAGTAATTGACACAATCAATTTTCAGATCAAAGCTGAAGAGGAATCTTCAAGATTATATTTTGCCATGGCCAATTGGTGCGAATTGAATGGTTTTGCAGGAAGTGCTGCTTATCTATACGAGCATGCCAATGAAGAAAGAATGCATATGGTGAAATTAGTAAAATATTTAAATGAAAGAGGAGCTCAGGCAAAAACCAAAAGTTTGGAAGAGCCTCAAAATGAATGGGATTCATTAAAGGATGTTTTTAAAGGAGTATTGGTTCATGAAGAAAAGGTAACCGAATTAATTAATAACTTATATGAGATTTGTTTAAATGAAAAGGATTACCTCACCTCGAATTTCTTACAATGGTACATACAAGAACAAGTAGAAGAAGAAGCCTCTGCACGATCGGTTCTTGATCAATTGGAGTTAGCTAGCACTTCGCAAGGCGGATTTTTTCATTTTGATAAAGAAATGAAAATTATGGCAGCAACTGCAGCTAGTAATCCACTATCGGAATAAATTTTCCAAAAAAAAGTAATTTCATTTTGTGATTTACAAAAAAGTATTACTTTTGCAGCGCTAAAAGCAATTGACCCATGGTGTAACTGGCAACACGTTTGATTTTGGTTCAAAAGAGTCCAGGTTCGAGCCCTGGTGGGTCAACACCTTATGGAAGAAAAAAAGGAAATAAAAAACTGTAATCACATTTCGATTACAGTTTTTTTTCTTTGTACTATAATCATATATCTCCCAAATAAAAAACCCCGAATCAAAACCAAGGAAACTGTAACAACGGACTAACAAACTGCAACCAAGACATAAAGAATTATCTATATTTCAAAAAAAAAGATAAATAGAAATTCCCAGAAAATAATTAATGTATTTTTGCTGTATGAAAACCACACAAACAATTTTTCAAAAAAGAATATGGCTATTCTTTGCCCTTATTATTTTCCTTAGTCAAGCTTGTACAACACATAGAAAAGGTATGCGTAAAAGAAAAAAAAGCGATTGTGATTGTCCTTCTTTTTCTTGGCAAGAGAAAAAACCCCAACAGCATACTTTTCAATTTATAAATACTTAAAGTATGACACCTCCAAAAACTGATAAAGAAATAATGGCAAAATATATTCCGGAATCATCTTTAGAGATGGTAATGGAAATTATGAAAAAATATCAAATTGTTTTAAATATTAAAGCAGCTCGTCGTACAAAATTGGGTGATTTTAGAGCTCCTCACCAAAATTTATCAGCTAGAATTTCTATGAATGCTGATTTAAATCCTTATGCTTTTCTTATCACACTAGTTCATGAAATAGCCCATTGGTTGGTATGGGAAAAACACGGCCCTAGTAAAAAAATAAAACCGCACGGACAAGAATGGAAAAACAACTATCAAAAACTGATGGATCCTTTTTTAATTTGTTCTATTTTCCCTGAAAAAATCCTTATACTGCTAACAAATCATATGAAAAATCCAAAAGCCAGTACTGTTTCTGATATCCCTTTGGCTTTAGCTTTAAAAAAACATGACAACAAAAACGAGGTTCTTCATTTAGGTGATTTACAAACAGATGATGCTTTTATTTTCCGAGGCTCTTCATTCAAAATCATAAAAAAAAACCGAAGTAGATTTCTTTGTCAAGAAAAACAAAGTGGAAAAAAATACCTTATTCATAGTATTGCAGAGATTGAAAGAATTGATTCCTAATTAGCTTTTTTTTAAATTACAAACAACACAATTTGGGAATTTAATAACATCCTCTTATATTTGCAACAAATTATCAAACGCAAAACAAATTATTTTTTACTTCAAAAAAAAGAATCATGACTTCAACCCACAATTTTGCACTTATTGGAGCAGCAGGATATATTGCTCCGCGCCATTTAAAAGCCATAAAAGAAACCGGAAACAATTTAGTTGCTGCTTTAGATAAATTCGACAGTGTTGGGATTATGGATAGCTTCTTCCCTCATGCCGATTTTTTTACCGAACCCGAACGCTTTGATCGTCATATGGATAAGCTTCGCAGATTAGACGAAGGAAGAGAAGTACACTACACTAGCATATGTTCACCCAATTATTTACACGATTCACACATTAGATTAGCATTACGAAATGATTCCGATGCTATTTGTGAAAAACCTATTGTTTTAAACCCATGGAATGTAGACGCTTTACAAACCATTGAAAAAGAATACGGAAAAAATATTTACACCATCCTTCAGCTTCGTTTACATCCTTCTATTATTGCTTTAAAAAAGAAAATAGAAGAAGGTCCGAAAGATAAAATTTACGATGTGGATCTGTCCTATATCACCTCCAGAGGTCGATGGTATTTTCATAGCTGGAAAGGAGATGTTGAAAAATCAGGTGGTGTTGCTACAAATATTGGGGTTCATTTTTTTGATATGCTAGCCTATATATTTGGTCCAGTAAAGGAAAATCTAGTTCATTGTTTACAAACTGATAAAGCGGCGGGATACTTAGAGCTTGAAAAAGCACGAGTACGCTGGTTCTTAAGCTTAGATTACAACAATATTCCTGATGAAATAAAAACTACTGACCAAAGAACTTACCGCTCCATTACTATTGATGGAGAAGAAATTGAGTTTAGTGGTGGATTTACAGATTTGCATACTCTTAGCTATCAAGAAATACTTAAGGGTAATGGTTTTGGACTTGAAGAAGCAAGAGATAGCATAAATACAGTTTTTCATATTCGAAACAGCAAACCATTAGGTTTACGTGGTGACTACCACCCTTTGCTTAAAAATGTAACTTGTAAATAATAAAAATATATGGCATTAGAATACAATTGGTATGCTATATATGTAAGGTCAAGGGGAGAAAAAGTTGCCGCAAAACTCCTCGAAGAAAAAGGCATTGAAATATACCTCCCCTTACAACGCAAACTCCGGCAATGGAGTGATCGTAAAAAATGGGTAGAAGTACCTTATATCAATTCTTATGTTTTTGTAAAAACCAGCGAAAAAGAATACTATAACATTTTAAATACTCAAGGTGTTGTAAGATATGTAACCTTTGAAGGAAAAGCGGCTATTATTCCCCATTGGCAAATAGAAGCTATGAGAAAAATTATTGATGGTGATATTCCTGTTAGCTTTAGTTCTCATCGGTTCGAAAAAGGAGATCAAGTAATAATAGAATCAGGCGTTTTAATGGGCTATAAAGGGGAAGTAATAAAAGATACTAATGGGGAGAAAAGAATAATTATCCGAATTGGACAAATGGGTTTATCTATGTTAGCTCAAATTGATTTAAATACTGTGAAGAAAATTAGCACATAAAAACACTTCTAGGAAAAGCCAAATTGCTTACAACTCACCCAACTGGTATATATAATTCAGAAGCACTTCTTTTTTCCTATGCGACACTTCCACTTTACTACCTTCTGTCATAATTAAGTATCCGCCATCTGCTTTTTCAAACCTGTCAATAAACTTCAGGTTTATCAAATGGGATCGATGTATACGCATAAACCCAAATTCAGTAAGTATTTCCTCAAACTCTTTAAGAGTTTTAGAAACTATAATTCGCTCACGATCAGTGAAATAAAAATAAGTGTAGTTTTTTTCTGACTGACAACGTACTACATCTTTTAAATAAATGATATAAATATTTTCAGTAGTTTTTAATACTATTCTTTTGTCCTGCTTTTGGCCTTTTTCGTTGTTGTTATTGTAAAAATTATCTTTTAATGTTTTAAATTGTTCATTAATACTATTAACACTACCAACATCTGTCACTTTTTCTATGGCATGAATTAAGTCACTAGGATCAATGGGTTTTAAAATATAATCTAGAGCACTAAAATGGAATGCTTTTATAGCATATTCTTCGTGCGCTGTGATGAAAATAACTTTGAAATCAAGATTTTCAAACTTATTCAATAAATCAAAACCACTACCATCAGGCATTTTAATATCTAATAATACTAAATCTGGTTTTAAATTGTTTATCATCTCATAGGCACTTTCCACATTATATGCCTGACCCACAATTTCCACTGACGAACAATAAAGCTTAAGCATTTCAGCTAATATCTCTCTCGCCTTACTTTCATCATCAACAATAACACATCTAATCATAATTTACTTCCTCCACGTCAAAATTATAAAAAAATAGCTTTCAGAGCCTATATTTTTTAAAAAAAATACAATGAATTAACACTTCTCTCCATCAATCCATAGCTAATCAGGTTTTAACAAGCATACAAAATGCCTATTAAAATCTTATACAGGCTTAATGGGTAAATTAATAAGCAGCGAAATACTTTCTCTACCATCTTCTTCACTATTTATGGTTTGCTTTATCTTAAGCTTTTCTTTTAGGGTTTTATTCAACAAATCTAATCTTTCTTGAATATCATCTATAATCTCGTTTATTTCAACCCTACCCTTATTTATAATCTCTGCAGATTGGGAATAATATATAGTAGAAATCATGGTAAGGTTGCTTTTATGAATGTCAATATCAATATCTACTTTAACATCTCCTATTTTTAAATAATTATCAATAATATGGACATAAATTGGGAATACTAAAAATGGGGGAACAGCCAACATCTCGGTTTCAACGTAGGGGGCAATATCAATAAGCAAAGAAAGTCTATCAGGATAACGTAACTGGTGCAAAGAGAAAAATTTCTGTGTAACTTCCAATTCCTTTTCCAGCACGATTGCATTGGATGTAGCAGCTTCAATAAATGATCGGACAATTTTTGAAAACCCAGCCAAAAACATACTTGATTGTTTAATATCATTATTCACAATTAAGTCTCTAACTCCATTTAAACTACTATTTATAAACTGAGGATTTAATTGATATCTTAATAATTTGGGAATCATCTTATCTTGCATTACATTAGCCTCAGCCTGCAAATGCCTTAATATCAAGTATGTTGATATAATTATTAGCCCAATAATAATAAAGACACCCCAAATAGAAATCTTTACTTTATTTCTTTTCAATTCAGCAGCTCTTATCTTGTTTTGTACAATATTCAACGAAGCTTGCTTTCTTTCTTTTTCAAATTTCACTTCCATTTCAGCCAGCAATTCCAAATTCTGGATGTTTCGTATAGAATCACGTACTTTATTATAGGAAGATAGGTATTCATAAGCTTTTTCCCAATTATGAGTAGCCACATAAATCTCTTTAAGAGATTCAATATTATCACGGATATAGCCAGAAAACCCTTGTGCACGAGCTATTCTTAAACTTTGAGAGAAATATTTTTTTGCTAGCGAATAATTTTTCATTTCGAAATACACATATCCTGTATTAAACAAAACCATAACCCTGCCCTTTCTATGAACAAGGCTCTCAAAACTTAATATAGATTTATTAAAATATTCCAAAGACTTATTGTAATTTCCAGTATAACCATAATACATGCCAATATTATTTTGCACATAGGCTAGGCCTTTTATGTCACCTAATGATTCTCTAATTTTCAAGCTTTTATTATAGAACAGTAGCGCTGAATCCAAATTTTCTTGATTCCAATATATATTACCTAGGTTATTATATATCCTTCCTTCCCCATCTTTATCTCCAAGAGAATCAACCAAATTTAGTGCTATATAATAGTACTTCAATGACTCATCATATTTTCCCAGATTATAAAATAAAACTCCGAGATTATTTAGTATCTTGCTTTGCTCATTTATACAATAAGCCTTTCCTTCAGAAAGGTTTATAGCCTGATAGTATATACTTAAAGCCTTTTCATAATCACCTCTATTATACAAAACATTTCCCTGAAACCGCAAAGATCGAACTATCCAAAGCGTATCATTATCATATTGAGCTTTGTTTAAAGACTTAGAAAAATAGTAATCAGCAGTATCAAAAATTCCTTCACGACTATAAATAGAACCAATATTTATATAAATATTGCAAAAATCTTTTGTAGAGCCTTCGGACACATAAATTTGTAAAGCCTGACCAAAATAAAAGCGTGCTTTAGCATTATTCCCTAATTCGTAATAATAATTACCTAATTGTTTTTGACAATCCGCAATCAAAATCTGATCTTTTTCAATTTCAGCAAAGCCCAGTGCTTCATTGACAAATTTTATCGATAAAGATAGATCATTCACATTGGTATGCTCTGCAATTTGCAGTAAGACAGGAATTTTTTCAGCTGAAGAAAGATTTTGTAACTGTAGTTTTAAGCTATCAACAGGGGTGTTTTGCGCAAAAATATTACTCCAAGAAGAAGCAATAATTATAACAAAGAGGATATATCTAAATATTTTTATCATATTTTTATGAAATTCAAATTTAATAAAATTCCTTACGCATTCACATTTTATTTACAATTTGCACAAACCTACTTCCTCTTTTCAAAAACGACTCTTCTAATAATTATAAGATTTTGGTCAATAAATCCTACTATCTTTGCCTAGCATAATAAAAATACAGAAAATGTCGAAATTATATGTGGTTCCTACGCCAATTGGCAATCTGGAAGATATTACTTTTAGAGCTATTAATGTTTTAAAAGAAGTTCATCTTATTTTGGCTGAAGATACCAGAACTTCTTCAAAACTATTAAAACATTATAGTATTGTCACCCCATTGATATCGCATCATATTCATAATGAGCATAAAACTATAGATCAAATAATACAACGTTTAAAAACAGGTCAGAATTTAGCATTAATTAGCGATGCAGGCACTCCTGCCATATCCGATCCGGGTTTTTTATTGGTAAGAGCTTGTGTAGAAAATGATATAGAAATTGAATGTTTGCCTGGTGCCACGGCTCTAATTCCGGCATTGGTTAATTCAGGCTTACCCAATGATAAATTCCATTTTGAAGGCTTCTTGCCCCACAAGAAAGGGAGGCATAGCCGCTTGTTAAAGCTGGCCGAAATGGAACATAGTATTGTTCTATATGAATCACCTCATCGTATTCTAAAGGCTGTTAAACAATTTGCTGAATATTTTGGTTTAGAACGAAAAATAAGTTTGTCACGCGAAATTAGCAAACTACACGAAGAAACTATAAGAGGCAACATTAAAGAGCTGATAAATATTCTGGAGAACAGAACCCTCAAAGGCGAAATTGTGGTAGTTATTGAGGGGAAATAGACTCATTATTTTGTATTATTCTTTCGCGTTTATAAGACCATATCATTAAAATAATAGCCAAAAACAAAGTAAAAATAGCCAAGAGAAAAGTAATGGTAAACCCAAATATTTGATAAATGACCACTCCTATTAGTGGCGCAAAAACAGCTCTAATACCTGTTAATGACAAATGAACAGATTGCAAATCGCCTGCTTCTTCATTTTTGCCAAAATAAGCCGATCCAATAAACCATAATAAGGACATGGTAGCAGCAAATATTCCGTGAAAGAAAATATAAAACAGCATTAAATAATAGATTCTAATATTCCATATTACTGTATAATTAGGGAAATATTGAGTTAAAGCTAAAGCCGTGATATATAATAGCATACTACCAAATGTATATGCTGCAAATTTTCTAGGATCTATTTTTCCCAATAATTTTCCAAAGAAAGGAAGAAACAAAATAGCCAGTATATTATAGGAGTTTTTATAAAACGCTACACTACTATAATTTAAGTGTAATGCTTCGTTATAATAAATAGTAATTACTGCAACTGTCGACATAAATGCAAAACCATAAAGCATAAAACCCCATTCGAAATGCAGATATGGCTTGTTTGTTATTAGTATTTTTTTCATTCGTTTTATGCTGTCTTTCACTGCCAAAGGATAGGGTTTTTTAATGATCACTTCCTTTTCATTATATGGGATTTTTGATAAAAGAAATACCGATGCAATACCCACAATAGCAACTGCAGGATATACGTAAGTATAGGCATATGCATCAATATCTAGCCAAAAACCATAAGCAAAAGTAACCAGCATCATCACTACTTTATTAATAGAAGTGGCTTTGGAATATAATTTTCCGAAATTCTCATGCCTATATGTATTCTTTAAAAACTGATTGATGGTTGGGTAAATAATAGGTGAAGCTAAATAATAAATCAAAAAAATGGCTAAAAACAAAAGGTGATAAACAGAATCCCCCTTCATAGCCTGTTCAGAATGCGGAAAAAAAACCAACAAAGCCAGAGGTAATCGTGTAATAATAGCCGTTTTACGAAGCATGGCGGCTTTATGTTTAGTTCTACGGATAAGCTCATTAATAAATAATAAACCCACAAACACCAGCATACTAAATTGGAATAAAATCCCCAACTGCATATGGCTTCCGTTTAAACTTTTTAAGAAAACAAATTCGTTAAGAGCTAATACTCCTAAAACTATTCCTTCCAAAACAGAATAGCCCATATGAAGCTTAAAAGTATTTCGCTCCAAAGTATTTAACTCATATGTTTTAAAAAAAATCATTAGAACAAAAAAAGGATTTTTTAAGAAGAATGAAAAAGGTGCCTTTCAGATTTCATTTGAAATTCGTTTATACTTTTTCTGCTTTCCAATTCAATATTTTAAAGAAATCATATTGCTCAGGTTTATCAACATAATACTGAGCAGTATCATAATCTTCATCTACAATATATTGTTGATTATCTTGATAAACCATCTTAAATTTTTCAGAGTGTATATTTACCAATCTAGGCTTTATTTTCCCATCTTTATCTTCTACATCTTTAAGGTAAAGTGGATAAATATCTCCTTTATGATCAGCGGTAACCATAGCTCCAGTAACACCTTGATCATATAACTTCTTTATACCCATTCCTAAATTGGCGCAATAAACCAAGTCATAAGCAACAGGCTGAACACATCGTATTTCATAGCCAATTTCTACAGGTCTACTTTTTACATCAATTTTCAGTTCTTTAAGCTTCTTTTGTAAGAGAACATTAAAAATATGCGCCTTGCTCAGATTCCCCAATTCAGGATGTCCATGTTCATCATAGGTGAATATAATACCAGACTTTTCAATCTCATCATTACCCATACTGTGAAAAACACCTTCACTAACGACTACAACACCATAATTAATTCCCAATAACCTTCGCTTTAAAATAGATGAAATAATCAAACGGATAATTTTATCTAAGGTTATTTCAGTTTTATTAAACATTTCCGGGATAATAATCATAGGATAATGGCAAGCAGCACCTATACCAAAAGCAAGATGTCCCGCTTCGCGTCCCATAGCGCTCATAATAAACCAATTACCGCTAGTACGCGCATCTTCATATATGGTAGTGGCTATTCTAACACCTTCACTTTTTGCTGAATGATAACCAAACGTTGGTGTTCCTTCAGGTAAAGGTAAATCATTATCAATAGTTTTTGGTACATGAATGTTTTGAATTCTAATTTTCTTCCTTTTTAAGTACTTCGCAATTCTATTCGCTGTAGAAGCAGTATCATCACCACCAATTGTAACCAATAACTTCACATTATATTTAATAAAAATATCAGCATTAAACTCATTATCCTTTGGCTTATACCGGCTCATTTGAATAGCAGAACCACCTTCTTTGTGAATTCTATCAGCCAAAGCAAAATCAAAATCAAGAATATCTGGTGCAACTGCAAAAAGAGCTTTATACCCTCCATTAAGACCAAGAACTTTATACCCTGCCTTTAAGAACACTTTTGCTACAGTAGCAATCACTGTGTTTATACCTGGTGCCGGGCCACCACCCGCAAGTAATACTATCGATTTTTGCATTATTTTTCCTTTCTTTTGATTGCCGCAAAACTACAACTATTTCCTGTTAACCAGAGTTCGATATTAAATAATTTCATGGATTACAATGTTTTTTATTGGCAACTTAGTTTTTTATTTTTTATCAAAATCTAGTTATAAACAATACACTGAAAATTTGAATATGGTTTTTTGTACTTTTGCAGCCAAATCAAATATTGAATTTACTTTTATGCCAAAAAATTTTTCAACTGAAAAAACAACTGAACAAGCTATTTTAATTGGTTTGATTACCCGGGAACAATCTGCTGAAAAGAGTCAGGAATACCTTGATGAATTATCCTTTTTAGTGACTACTGCAGGTGCTCAAGAACGAAAACGTTTTGTGCAAAAACTAGATAAACCTGACCAACGTTATTTCGTAGGATCAGGAAAATTAGAAGAAATAAATGCATATGTTGAAGCAGAAAATATAGATATTGCCATTTTTGATGATGAGTTGGGAGCTTCACAAATCCGAAATCTAGAAAAACAATTAAAATGCAGAATCATAGATAGAACAAATCTTATTCTAGATATTTTTGCACAGCGAGCTCAAACTGCTCATGCCAAAGTTCAGGTAGAATTGGCACAATATCAATATCTATTACCTCGACTTACCCGAATGTGGACTCACTTAGAACGTCAAAGAGGAGGTATTGGAATGCGTGGTCCAGGAGAAACTGAAATAGAAACTGACAGACGTATAATCCGCGACAGAATCTCTCTTCTGAAGAAACGCTTGGGTGATATTGACAAACAAATGGCTACGCAAAGACAAAACAGAGGTAGTTTAATCAGAACTGCATTGGTTGGCTATACGAATGTAGGTAAAAGCACATTAATGAACATCTTAAGCAAATCAAAAGTATTTGCAGAAAACAAGCTTTTTGCCACACTCGACACTACTGTGCGTAAAGTAGTCGTGGATAATTTACCTTTTCTATTAACCGATACTGTTGGATTTATTCGCAAACTTCCTCACGGATTGGTAGAGAGTTTTAAATCTACTCTTGACGAAGTGCGTGAAGCTGATTTGTTGGTACATATTGTGGATATATCGCATCCTGATTTTGAAGATCATATGGCAGTAGTTAACAAAACTCTTAATGAAATAGGTGCAGGCGACAAACCAATTATTATGCTTTTTAATAAAATTGATGCCTATACTTACACCAAAAAAGAAGATGATGATTTAAGCCCAGAAACACGAGAAAACTATAATCTGGAACACTGGGAAAAAACTTGGATGAGTAGAGATAATATGCC
Organism: Bacteroidales bacterium; assembly: GCA_029938465.1. Lineage (GTDB taxonomy): Bacteria > Bacteroidota > Bacteroidia > Bacteroidales > UBA12170 > UBA12170. The sequence continues at coordinate 16,901 of JAOZUW010000043.1, forward strand.
AGCTCTTTTTATTTCAGCTAAAGAAAAAACTAATGTCCCAGAATTAAGAAGCCTGCTTTACAAAGAGGTGAAAAAGATTCATGAAATCAGATATCCTTATAATAAATTTTTATACTAAAATAAAATAACCCTATGTCGATGATTGCAATAGAAGGAATGGAATTCTACTCTTACCACGGATGTTTTAAGGAAGAAAAAGAAATCGGAACTCATTTCTTGATTGATTTTTATTTTGAAAATGACACAAAAAGTGCTGAAAAGAATGATGACCTTAATGAAACAGTAAGTTATTTAGATATCTATCAGTTTATTAAAAAAGAAATGGAACTTAGTTCCAATATACTAGAGAATGTAGGCAGAAGAATCGTAGATAGTATACTTTTAGAGTTTGACACTATTAATTGGGTAAAAGTAAAAATTCAAAAGATGAATCCTCCATTGGGTGGTAAGATGAAAAGTGTAAGCTTTAGCCTAGAAGAAAAACGTAGCTAAATTTAAACAAAAAATTCTCCGGCAATACCATCAGCAAACAATTTACCTTTATTGCTTAAGATATAGTTACCATCATTTTCCAGCATTAATTCCTTATCAATAAATTCTTTTGCCTTTTTCAAAAAATCTTTTTTCCATTTTTCTCGATTAAAACGCTGCAAATCTTTCAGATCAACTCCCCATTGGGTTCTTAAAGCAGTCATTATTTTTTCGTTCCATTTATCATTTATGGATAGAATTTCTTCTTCAAATATGGTTTTACCTTGTTTAGTTGACTCTATATATTTAGCCAAATGGGCTATATTCCAACGTCGCTTTTCTCCACTATAACTATGTGCCGAAGGTCCTAAACCCATATAAGGAATGCCACGCCAATAATTGGTGTTGTGTAAAGCATATCTTTGATCCATCGCATAATTGGAAATCTCATATTGCTCCAATTTTAAAGCTCCCAGCATTTTTTGCAAAAGCTTATATTGTTGTACCGCCTTTGTATCATCTGGAGCTTGCAATCTGCCTTTTTTGATCAATACATCATAGGTGGTTTTATTCTCTTGAGTTAAGCTATAAGCTGACAAATGACTCGTATTAAACGATTTAATAAGATCCAGATTCTTTTCCCAACTAAAAATAGAAGAATTAGGGATGCCATAAATCAAATCCAGACTTATATTGTCAAATCCTACATCCTGGGCTATATTTACACTATCAATGGCTTCTTGAGCAGAATGAACTCTATTTAAAAACCTTAACTCATCATTATTAAAACTCTGTATTCCAATACTAAGCCTGTTTATTAAAGTAGATTTCAAGCCTTGCAAATATTTTTTATTCAAATCATCCGGATTGGCTTCTAGAGTAATTTCAGCTGTGGGACTTAGCTGATAATGAGATTGAATAAGGTCTAGGATTTTTTGTAAATCTGACACCGAAAGAAGTGAAGGTGTACCACCTCCAAAGTAAATACTGTCAATACTATAAGCTGATAATTCATTTTTTCGAGCTATTAATTCTATTAATAAAGCTTGATTAAAATCATCGCGATATTTATTTGTAGCCAAAGAAAAGAAATTGCAATAATGACACTTTGTTTTACAAAATGGGATATGTATATAAATTCCTGCCATAATTTGTGGCAAAGATATTAATTGAAATATAATAATCAGCTAATATTAAATAAGTATTTCTTCATTAGATAAATAATAATAGTACTTCTTTCTTAGTAACCAGAAATGATAAAAAAACCTAAAATCCTATTCTAAATACATTTCTATCGATTAAACGTGCATTTCTATCGATTAAACGTAGGCATTCATTGATTAAGCGTGTTTTTATATGAAAATTAGCATCAATCTAGTATATTAAACACTAATTTATACGCTTAATCATTTCTTTCTAACGCTTAGTACCAATAGCCTTAAGTTGGGTAAATCATTAAAAAAAAATCAAAATTGCTATCTATATTTGCCGCGTACTAGATAGAAGGGGATCTGTGCATTTCTGTTTTTTTGAATTTCTCAAAAGAAAATTACATTTTTTCCTTTTTTATCTATACTACAAAATAGAACGATTGTATCGTTTATTATTCATAAACCAATAAGCCCTTGGGAGAGTGTATAAAACCCCAAGTGTTTTTTATGTTATACAAATTAAAAACAAATGTATTATGAAAATTTTTACACACAAAAACCACAAAATGGGAACTAAAAGGCATGAAAAGCCTGATAGTACCAGTTCAGGAGGAAGCTTTTCTTCTAAACTTAAAAAACTAAGCCTTTTATTAGTGCTTATACTTACTGGGAGCATTCTTTTTGCTCAGGTAAGTATTACTAATGTTTTTCAAGTAGACCCAACTGGTTGCAGTGCAAATGATGGAACATTTCAAATTCATGCAACAGGTGGTAGCGGAACCTATGAGTATTCTATTGATGATAAAGCTAGCTGGCAATCTGGTGGCAATCCTGCTTTTTACACAGGATTAGGAGATGGCGTGGATTACAATATCTGGGTTCGTGATGCCAGTAATCATCCAGATGAAGCTCCTTGGACTAATAATCCAGGTCGCATGTGGAATGATGATGCTATTTATATGCAAAATGAATACACCCTGCCTGCAGGATGTTTTGGTGATGCTGATGGTACTGCAAATTTGGTTGTAAATACCGCAGTAAGTGGAGGTACTACCCCCTATGATTATGAATTATTTTTAGGTGGAATATCTCAAAGTACCAATCAAACAGGTAGATTTGATAATTTGGTTGGCGGAACATATACTATTTCAGCAACAAATGCAGAAGGATGTACTTATACCACTGCTGATCTGCTTGTAATTAGTAATGATGAAATTCTTATTTCGGAAACAATTACTCATGTTACTTGCCCTAATGATGGTGATGGCTCTATTCATGCAACAGCATCTGCAGGTCAAACACCTTATCAGTATGAATTGTTTTTAGGTGGCAACTTAGAAGCCTCAAACAATACAGGTATATTTAACAATTTGACAGGAGGTGATTACCTACTTAAAGTTACTGATGGAAACAATTGTTCGAAAGAAAAAAATATCACAGTCAACAATCCCGATGCTCTTAGTTATGTATCTGTGACCTCATTTAACGGTTGCTTTGGTGCTAATAATGGAGAAATTCATATTGTCGTTGATGGTGGTACAAATCCTATTTCCTATTATTTAAATAGAGGAACAGCTGGTGAACAAACTAATACAACAGGAGTTTTTACTGGTTTAGTAGCAGGAAATTATAATGTTAATGTAGAAGGTGCTAATCTATGTGCTTCCGTTGACTATCCAAGCAATCCTGTAATCATTTCTAATCCAAGTAGTGCTTTAGCTATTTCGCTTGTTTCCAAAACAGATATTTTATGTAATGGAGAACTCAATGGAGTTATTGATATCACCGCAAGTGGTGGTTCAGCACCTTATAACTTTTCTTGGACAGGCCCAAATGGATATACTGCTATTACTGAAGACATTAACGGTTTAGCAGCTGGAACCTATACTGTTGTTATAACTGATGATAATGGATGTACGGATACTGATAATTGGACAATTACAGAACCTGCTCCTATTACATATACATACGTTGGACAACAGCCTGTTGTCCTCTGCTATGGAGAACAAACTGGTTATATTTCCATTATTGCTGCTGGTGGCACACCAGCATATGAATATTCCATTGATGATGGTGCTACTTGGGAATCAAATGGCGGATTGTTTACAAATTTATTCTCTGGATATTATAATATATGGGTAAAAGATGCCAATGGATGTGAAGTAGAATATCCTTCAAATCCATTCCGTGTTGAAGAATTACCAGCCGTTCAAATTGATGATGTTATTATCACCAATGCCACTTGTTCTGGTGGTGCCAATGGTGGATTTATTATTATTGCCAGTGGGGGATCAAATATTTTAGAATATTCCATTGATGGTGGTTCAACATATCAATCCTCTAACACCTTTACCGGATTAACTGCTGGAACTTATCTAATAGATGTAATGGATAATAATGGTTGTGGTCTTAACGCTCCTGAATCCTATGAAATTTCTGTTAATGATGCTATTCCTCCAGTAGCCTTATGTACTCCGGCAACTGTTCAATTAGATGCCAGTGGTAATGCTACTTTATTAGCTTCACAGGTAGATGGTGGTTCAACAGATAACTGTGCTATCGCTAGCATAAGTGTTGCTCCTAATACTTTTACTTGTAATGATCTAGGAGACAATAATGTAACCCTAACTGTTGAAGACAGCAATGGAAACACATCCACTTGCAGTACTACAGTTACCGTTAAAGATGAGATTTTCCCAAATGCCCAATGCAAAAATATTAGTATTGATTTAGATAATACAGGTCATGCCAGTATTGTTGCTGCAGATATTAATAATGGATCATCTGACAATTGTAGTTTTACCTTAAGTGCTGATATAACAGATTTCGATTGCAATGATATAGGCGCTCCTGTTAGTGTAACGCTAACTGTTACTGATGCTGCTGGCAATACTGATGTATGTATTGCACAAGTGACAGTAAATGATGTAACATCTCCAGTTGTAAGTTGTCCTCCAAATCAAGATCTTAATTTGGAACCCGGATGTCAGGTAATATTACCTGATTATACTTCTCAAGTTACGGCTACAGATGCTTGTGGTATTGCCTCAATTGTGCAAAACCCTGCAGCTGGTTCTGTTACCTATACTGATGCCGACTTGGGTGATTACACTATTGACTTTACAGTAACTGATAATAATGGTCAAATAGAAACTTGTAGTTTCACAATAACTGTTACGGATCCTGAAGGCTTTACTATTGACGATGTATTATTTACAGATGTTCAATGCTTTGGTGCCAATGATGGAACTATAACTGTTCAAACTACAGGAGGACCTTCTGGTTTATTCTATAGTATTGATGGTGCAGATTATACAAATACAACAGGTCTTTTTACAAATCTTTCTCCTGGAACATATACTGTTTCAGTTAAAAATCTTAATGGTTGTGGCGCTACTTGGACACCTGATATTATCATTGGTGAACCTGCAGCAGCTCTGGCTGTTTCCTTGGATGGAACATCTGATGTTTCTTGCTTTGGTGGTAATGATGGTG
>JAOZUW010000151.1:0-2898 GCA_029938465.1 Bacteroidales bacterium
TTTATTACTCTTTTAAAAACAAACAACTATCACCATAGCTTAAAAAGCGAAAATTCTGATTTAATGCAAAGTCATAAATAGCTTTCCATTGGTTTCCTAAATAGGCAGAAATAAGTAATAGCAAAGTGCTTTTAGGTTGGTGAAAATTGGTGATCATACCATCAATGATTTTAAAATCGTATCCCGGGCCTATTAAAATTTGTGTTTCGGAGCGTAGCTCTAAAAGTTGATTTTTATTTAAATAATCCAGTATGGTTTTTAAGGATTCACTGCTACTGGGTAAATGCTCTGTTTTTTCATTTATTTCGTAGGCTTCCCATTGGCTTAAATTATAGTGCTTTTGTGTTGGGTTCTGTGCTATTTTTACACCTAGCCAATACAAACTTTCTAATGTTCTTATGCTGGTGGTTCCTACTGCAATTATTTTTCCTTCTTTTTGATTAAGAAGTTGTTCTATCAAAGATTTCTTGATTAATATTTGTTCGGTATGCATAATATGCTCCCCCACTTTATCATCAGATACTGGCTTAAAAGTACCTGCTCCTACATGCAGCGTTAAATGATGAAAACTGATATTTTTTCTCTTCAGGTTATCAAAAACATCCTGTGTAAAATGCAAACCGGCAGTGGGAGCAGCCACAGATCCATCGTTTTGAGCATATATGGTTTGGTATCTTATTTTGTCAGATTCTTCATCGGGGCGATTCATATAGGGCGGAAGTGGAATTTTCCCGGTTTCTTCTAAAACAGTGGCAAAATCTAAAGATTCAGGTTTCCATGTAAACCTAATATAGCTGTATTCTCTTTCATCTTTTAAACGCTCAGCAAATAGCTGATGATGAATTCCATCAAAAGAAAAGTTCATTTGCAAAACACCTTGTTTCCATTTTTTTCTATTGCCAATTAAGCATTTCCAAATAATGCCACTTTTTTGTTGAAAAGCATCTTGAATCTCACGAGTTGGTTCTACAGGCTCTAAACAAAATATCTCAATACGAGCACCAGTGGTTTTGCTAAAGTTTAGTCGGGCTTGTACTACTTTGGTATCGTTAAATATTAAATGCGAATTTTCAGGTAAATATTGATGGAGGTTTTTAAAAGTATCGGCATTTATTTGCCCATTAAAAACCAATAGCTTGGATGCATCACGTTCCTGTAAAGGATATTGTGCTATTTTTTCGGATGGTAGTGGATAGGTGTATTCTTGAATATTTATATCGGAAGGTCGATTCATTCTAGTGTAAATTATTAAGGTCTCTTATAAGTTCAATAAGTCTTCAACATTAAGTGTATCCAAATATTCATCAACAATATATTCCATTTTTGGAGTGCTGATTTTGGTTACTTTGTTTTGTTTTAAATGATAAACCACTTCTACATAAAACCGTTCATAAACATACAGTTTTAGTATTTGATTTGGTTCTTTTTTTTCCATCACCAAACGCCCTTCATCCATAACAAGAAGTAATTTTTGAACTTGAGCTAAAGTATTAAATTTTTCTTTATCCATTTGTTAATGCTGTGGCTGCAAAGATAAGGAAATGTTTATTACCTTATATCCACAAAGGTATTTCTATTGCAAAGCCCAACTCACCATAACTACTGCTAGTGTTAAGTCAAGTGTTAAGCGGAATTTGATATCAAGATTTTTTCTATTTCACCCAAATGGTTTTCATATTTACAAATTCCTTTATGCCGTAGTGGGATAATTCTCGACCAAAGCCCGATTTTTTTATTCCTCCAAAAGGAAGTCTAGGATCCGACTTGGTCATACCATTAACAAATATAGCACCACTTTCTATTTTTCGAGCTAAGCTGATACCCTTTTCTTTATTTTGTGTCCATAAACTTCCACCTAAACCAAACTCACTATCATTAGCGAAAGCTATAGCATCGTCTTCATTTTTTACTACAAAAACAGAGAAAACCGGTCCAAAAGTTTCTTCACGATATAGTCTCATTTCTTTTGTGATATGGGTAATAATAGTAGGAGGATAATAATGCCCATTCCCTGATAGAGATTGCCCCCCGCAAATAAGTTTTGCTCCTTTTGAAACAGCATCAGCAACTTGAAATTCAATATCTTGTAGTAAATCTTTACGTGCCAAAGGGCCTATTTTTGTAGTAGTATCAACAGGATTACCAATCGGCCAATTATTTAGTTCTTTTTGTAGCAAATCAATGTATTTTTCAGCTATGCTTTCTTCCAGAATAAATCGTTTGGCTGCAATACAACTCTGACCATTATTAAGCATTCTGGAGAATACACCCCAATAAGCGGCCTCTGTTAAATCAGCATCTTTTAATACAATAAATGCATCAGCACCTCCAAGCTCCAAAACAGATTTTTTTATTTCTTTTCCTGATGCCGCAGCTACTTTACTACCGGCATATTCACTTCCAGTTATTGTGGTGGCTTTAATGGCAGGATGTTTAATAACTGCTTCTACTTTAGAACTGCCTATTTGCAGGTTTCGGAAGATATTTTTTGGAAATCCTGCTTTATGAAAAGCCTCTTCAATAGATTGCGCACAACCCATCACATTGCTGGCATGTTTTAATACTGCTGCATTTCCAGCCATTAAAGCAGGAGCTGCAAACCTAAACACTTGCCAAAATGGGAAATTCCAAGGCATTACTGCTAATACAATACCCAAGGGTTCAAAACTTACAAAACTTTGACTAGCATCGGAATTTATTACTTCATCGGTGAGCATTTTTTCTGCTTGTTCTGCATAATATTCACATACCCAAGCAGATTTTTCTACTTCTCCAAGGCTTTCATTAATAGGTTTCCCCATTTCATCTGTAATGATCTTTGCATAATGGGCTTTATTTGTTTTTAATTCCAGAGCTAAAGCCATCATCAGATTGGAACGATACTCAAAAGAACTATTT
>JAOZUW010000151.1:2998-6453 GCA_029938465.1 Bacteroidales bacterium
ACTTGTAAAACACTATTATTGGCATTTTTTGCCCTATCAATTTCTATTGGTGTAGCTCAAAAGGCCTATACACCTTACGATGATTTTCCTGGAATGATAAAAACCTATAAACCGGCTTATCAGGCAGCCTATCCCGATTGGGGTAAAAAACTTTATCAATATCCCGTTAATTATTTTGAAGTGGTAGATTTATATGAACAATCACAAGAGAAAAATTATAAAGCTCTAGTAAGATATTATAAGCTTTGGAAAAGAAATATTGCTTCCTATGTAAAGGATGATGGTAGTATTTATCTGCCAGATATGGAGGTCTATTATAAAAGGCAACATCAGTTACAATTAGATGCAAAGAATATAAGTATTGATTCAAAATCAGAATCCGATTGGACATTTCTAGGCCCTAAAGAAACATTTTGGTTAAATGAATCGGGTTCTTCCACTCCGCCTTTATCTTGCCCTTGGCAAGTGAATGTTTATTCTTTTGATGTATCGCTTTCGGAGCCATTAATTCTTTACGGTGGAACGGAAACAGGCTATGTTAACAAAACAATAGATAATGGAGAAACTTGGCAACAGTTAGGTGTTAATTATGTTTTTGGAGGAGGAGTAACAGCCACGGTTATTCATCCTACAAATTCCGATATCGTTTATGTTTCTGCGGGTAATCAAATTCATAAAACCATTGATGGTGGTCTAAGCTGGAGTCCGCTTTTAGATGCTGGGAGCCAGTTTCATGCAGATAGATTGATTATTGATCCTCAAAATCCGGATAAACTAGTAGCAGCAGCAAGCAATGGAATTCAAATATCTGAAGATGCCGGTGAAAGCTGGCAGCGCAACTGGACTACATCTACTTGGGATGTAGCCATTCAAGCGGGTAATAGTTCAAGAATTTTTGGAATCACTAAAACAGGAGGCCAATTTGCCATTGTTGAATCTTATGACGGTGGAGCTAGCTTTGAAATAGATGCAAATTTCCCGACCGATATTAACGAAGTAAGTGGTGGTTTATTGGCCATCAGCCCAGCTGACCCTAATATGTTACTGGCTGTTATGTTGAGTTCTGATAATACCCCTTATTTATATAAAAAGAATATCAATCTGGAATCATGGAGCTTATTGGCAGAGGGTAATAGCAGTCAATTTCCTATGAATAATGGTCAGGGTTATTTCGATTTGGTTTTGGAAATCTCCCCAGTAGATGCTGATTTAATTTTTGCAGGAACAACGACTTTATTTAAAACCTCTGATGGTGGAGCTAGTTTTCATGCTATTGGTGGATATACTGGAAACTTCTCAATACATCCCGATATTCAGGATATGAAATTATTGCCCGATGGTAATACTTGGGTAGCTACCGATGGTGGAATGACTTTTACTAATGACAACTTTACCAGCACTAATAATTATTTTTCCAGAACCAATGGCATTGTTGGCTCCGATATGTGGGGTTTTCATCAGGGCTGGAACGAAGATATTGTAGTAGGAGGAAGATATCATAATGGCAATACAGCTATAGCCGATTTTTATGGTGAGAAAGCACTTAGAATGGGTGGTGCTGAATCGCCCACAGGATGGATGTTGCAAGGTAAAAGTCGTCATGCTGCTTTTAATGATTTAGGCAATGGATGGATACTTCCGCAAACCGCTGAAGGTCAACCAGAAGGGCGTTTTATTTTTAGTAAATACCCTAATATGGATGAATATGGTGGTCGTAGAGGTAATATGGTTTTTCATCCCAATTACTATGGTCATATTATTTTGGGTGAAGGTGATGCTATTTGGAAAAGTATTGATTTGGGTGTGAGCTACGATATGCTTCACGATTTTGGGCAAAGAGTAAGATATTTACAAATGAGCATCCATAACCCTGAAGTATTATATGCTGATGTGGTGAACAGAGGATTATATAGAAGTGAAGATGGTGGATTGACTTGGGAGTTAAAACCCAGTTTATGTAGTAACGAATATGGAGGTTCATACTGGAAAGGAAAACTGTTTTTTGCTCTTTCACCAACTGATGAAAATCATATCTATGCTTGCTTGCAAAATGGCACCTGGACTTCGGATATTGGCGAAATATATTATTCTACCGATGGGGGTGATACTTGGGATGATATTACTTATGGGTTAACAGAATACACTAAAAATATTGTTGTTCAACCTGATGCCGAAGGGAACGATTTAGTTTATCTTTTTACTAATTCAAGAAATGGAGAAGCCTCTAAAGTGTATGTGCTTGGTGAAAATGATGAAAACTGGGAGCTTTTTAATAATAACTATCCAGCAGGTTTTACAGCAAATATGGCTATTCCGTTTTTTCGGGATTCTAAATTACGCGTAGGTGGTAGTGCAGGAGTATGGGAATCACCGATGGCAGAAGAAGTGTTTACTCCTATTGTGAATCCCTGGATAGAGAAAGCCTTTTTCGATTGCATGGAAGATACCTTATTTTTTGAAGATCATTCTATTGTAAATCACCAAGGGGTGAGCTGGCATTGGGAAATTGATCCTGAGCCTATTTATATGGAAGATGCCAATATTCGTAATCCCAAAGTTGTACTCGGAAATCCAGGTGATTATGATGTAAGTTTAACTTTAAGTATTGATGGCAATGAGTACAGTAAAGAGATACAAAACATGGTAAGCACTACTACATGCCCTTCTATTTATGATTGTGATAATCCAGCTGAGCTACCAAAAAATATATGGGAACTGGTGTATGTAGATAGTGAGGAAGTGAATTATCCTGGATTGGCTATTATGTCTTTTGATGATGATTTTTCCAGTATTTGGCATACCCGATGGAGTACAGGAAACGATCCATATCCTCATGAAATACAAATAGATATGGGAGAGATTTATAGCATTTCAAAGTTTGTATATTATACTCGGCAAGATGGTCAAAACGGGAGAATAAAAGAATATGAACTGTATATTAGTGAAGATCTTTCAGATTGGGGAGAAGCTGTAAGTATTGGTGAATTTGTTAATACAGCAGCCCCACAAACTATTGTTTTTGATGAAGCCATAAAAGGGCAATATTTTCGTTTATTGGCGCTCTCCGAAGTAAATGGTAATGATTGGGCATCAGCAGCTGAATTTGATATGGTGGGTTGCATATATGGAGTGGGTCTAGAAGAATCAAAGAAAGAATTAACACCAATAAATGCATTTCCTGTGCCAAGCTCAGGTTTTGTTTCTATTTCTTTGCCCACAACTCAAAAACTGAACTATACTATTTATTCCAGTTCAGGAAGGCAAGTGCAAAATGGACTAATCCCCAATGATTTACAATCTTATACCTTTGATATAAGTAATTTAACTTCAGGAATTTATATGATAAGTTTACAAAGTGAAAGTGGAACTATATATCGAGTGAAAATTATAAAGGAATAAGGATTTGTATTTTTAGCAAAAAGAAACCCCCATATAGCATATTTTGCTTTATGGGG
>JAOZUW010000245.1 GCA_029938465.1 Bacteroidales bacterium
CCAAACCTTAAAACCGTAGATTTTTCTTTTTTATAACACCAGCCTGCCAGAAATAACTATTTTTGTGATCTGTATGAAAAACATCTTTTATATACTGTTTTTGTATTTGTTTTTGAGCCTTGGAGTATCACCACTTCAAGCTCAGAACTTAAAACCTTTTGATCCTTCAAAAACCAATCAGAACCGCCCTAAAAAAACAAAGCAGAAGCTGGCTGTAGAATATTATTCTTCAGGTGATTATGAAAAAGCAATGAGCTTATTTGAGGATTTATATACAGAAAATCAAAGCAGTTATATTTACCGTTATTTGTTATATACCTATATGCAGTTAGAAGAGTATAGCAAAGCGGAGAAAATGATAAAGAAAGCAGCTAAAGATAATAATAAGACCTACAAAAAATTATCGGATTTAGGATATGTAGAATTACAAAAAGGAAAAATTGAAAAAGCCAAAAAATTGTTTGAAAAAGCCATTGAGGAATTACCTGCAAATATTGCTGCAGTTAAGGAGTTGGGTAATGATTTTAGAGGTAGAGGACAAACAGAACTTGCAGAGAAAGTCTATCATCGTGGTCAGGAGTTATTAGGTGATGAATATGGTTTTGAAAGTGAATTAGGCTACCTCTATTATTATATGGAGAAATATGAACTGATGACCGATGCCTACTTAGATCTTTTGGCTCGTCAGCCCAATACCTTACGTTCGGCTGAGTATCGGTTTCAAAATGCTTTTCGTAGAAATACAGACGATGATTTATATCCTTATTTAAAAACAGAGTTGCTTAAAAGAATAAAAAAGCAACCAGAACAAAAACAATTCAGCGAATTGTTATTATGGTTGACCATTCAGCGTCAGGATTTTACAATAGCTTTGATACAAGCAAAATCATTGGATAGGCAGGAAGGAAATGAAGCATATAGGGTTTTTGATTTGGCACAAATCATGCAGGGTCACGATCAATATGCTTTGAGTATAAAAACCTACAAATATTTGTTAGCTCTTCCCGATGCCAAACATCAAGTGTATTATAGCGAAGTTATGCAAGCATTAGTATCGTCGGAATATATGCTTTTGCAGCAAGATAAAAACCCTGAAGAAAATGATTTGCAGCAATTAAACAAAGCATTTGTAGAAACTATTGATGAGTTGGGACGAAATAGATTTAGTATCCCAATATTGTTGGATTATGCTGAATTTCAAAGTTTTTATCTTTATCAACCTGATCAAGCTATCGAGGGATTAGAAGACCTTTTGACTGTGGGTGGTTTAAATAACAATGATAAAGCACCTGTTAAATTATTATTGGGTGATTTGTATTTATTACATGATAATCCCTGGGATGCCACCTTGTTGTATTCGCAAGTTGATAAAGATTTTAAAAATGATGAATTAGGTTTTGATGCAAAAATGCGAAATGCAAAGTTATCATTTTATATAGGTGAGTTTGAATGGGCTAAAGCACAATTGGATGTGTTAAAAGCAGCTACAGATAAAAAAATTGCCAATGATGCTATGCAGTTATCATTATTTATTTCAGAAAATTTGGATGCTGATAGCAGCACACGTGCTTTGGAATTATTTGGCAAAGCAGAATTGCTCCATTTGCGAAAACAGGATAGCTTGGCTTTGCAGACCTTAGATAGTATTTTTATGTTGAGCCTTTATCACGAAATTTTTGATGATGTGTGGTTCCGAAAAGCAGAAATTTATGGGGAGTTGCAGCAATATGATAAATCTAAAGAGTTTTTGGAAAAGATTGTAGATCAGTATTCTTTTGGTCTTTTGGCCGATGATGCTCTTTTTAAGTTGGCCTATTTAGAAGAAATAAAGTTTAATAATATTACTATGGCTAGCGAAAGGTATAAGCAAATCTTAACCGATTATCCTTCGAGTATATATGCCAATGAAGCTAGGGAAAACTATCG
>JAOZUW010000246.1 GCA_029938465.1 Bacteroidales bacterium
TTACCAAAAGGAAGTGGCTTTTTAACACCAACATTTAGTTTAAAGCAATCAAGCTCTACTAATAATCAAATGCTTGGAGTTCAAATTGATGATTCTTATAAATTGGATTATTCTATCAATTTTAATTGGGGATATTTCATAAAAAAAGATTTTTCACTTGGCTTACAAGTTAGTTATAATAACAGCCGAGAGGATTTAACATATTATCCAAATGGTATTTATACAGTCTCTAATTATTATGCCAATATGATTTATTTAACTCCAAATATTCGAAATTATTTTGGTAAAGGTAGGTTTAAAGCTTTCGCACAAACCAATTTGGGTTTTGCCTATGGGCAAGGGATAAAAAGAACATATGCAGATGATAATGATACTAAAACCGATTATTCAACAATGGAATTTACCGTAGCTGTTCAACCTGGTGTTGCTGTATTTGTTGCAGATTTTATGACTGTAGAACTAAGTATCAATTTAATAGGTTTCACATCAACTTATGAAAAATCTGTTTTTAACGATACTTCTGAAAGCTTAAATAAATCAAATAGAGTAGATTTTGACATCAATGTTTTATCCATGCATATTGGAATAGGATTTTATCTTGATGCTAGGAAAAATAAAAAATCCGTACAACAAACAAACTAATTGATTAATCCAGAAAATGAATAATTATAGCATTATAATATGCTAGTTATACAATTAAAAAAACGAAAATGAAAAAAATAATAATATTGTTTGTACTAATAAGCTTTTATGGCTGTTTAAAAGAAGACCGTTTCCCTTTTTCTGAAAAGAATAATATTTTGAGTTTTACCCTCCCAGGGCAAGCTTCAGCCACAATTATTAATAAGGACTCTCTTTCCATAAACATTTCATTTGCAAGTGGTGTGGACATCACATCTCTTATCCCTTCTGGAGTAACAATAAATAACCTAGCAAGCATTTCACCAGATACAACCTTAGCTCAGGATTTCTCGGTGCCTGTAAATTATAAAGTTACAGCTGAAAATGGAACTTCAGCAGACTGGACAGTATATGTAGAAATACAAGGAAGCGAACCTCAACTAGCAAACTCCGATTTTAATTTGTGGTATTCCGCTGGTAATTATCAACAACCAGGCGAAAGTGCTGAATCAAGCTTTTGGGATACTGCCAACAAACCTTTGGCAATAGTTACTAGTCCAAATACGAATCCAGAAGAAAGGTCGGAGGGTGATCTTTATGCAAATATGGTTACCATAGCAGCTCCTGCATTGGTTAGAATTGCAGCAGCTACTATTTATACAGGTGTATTTACCGACGGAGCTCCTAGTGTTACAGACCCCAGATCGAATATCGCATTTGGAACTCCTTTTGTTGGAACTCCTGTTTCATTTTCAACCGAATATCAATACACTCCAGGTGAGAGTTATGAAGATGCTCAAGGAAATGTACTTCCTGGTAACGATAATTGTGATATTTATGTATTATTGCAATTAGTTGATGAGAATGACCCTTCTGATGTACAGAGAGTTGCAACTGCATGGTTTAGAAGTGGCGAAACTGTTGTTGATTGGACTACTATAACATCAGACTTTATATATGGAGAATTACCTGCAGGCTCTCCTGAGTATATGCAACCTATTACACCCGAAATTTGGGCGCCAGCTGGATCTGTAGCAAATCAAATTACAGTTGTTTATTCTTCAAGCGCACTGGGCGATTCCTTTACTGGTGCTATAGGTAGTGAACTAAACGCCGATAATTTTGTGCTGAATTATTAATTATCGAAGTTCTATTAGCCTAAGTTCAATAAAAGTTTTGCCAAGCATTTTTTCAATAAGAATTTAAAAAAGTATAACGAATAAATAACGTACAGCGGATCATATTATTAGCTTGAGAGTAAAATTTAGCAGTACAGAAACTTATGTAAAGAAAGAGAAA
>JAOZUW010000044.1:0-7157 GCA_029938465.1 Bacteroidales bacterium
TTCACTCAACAGAACTGGGACTGGAGAATTAATAAGATTGGACTAAACCACTATAGACTGGAAGTACCATAGGTTTATTTTACGAATAAAATTCGTTTCTATTTTAATCCTAACTGGCTTAGAAGTCAGAAATAGATTGCAAAATCCGGTTTATATATTGTTCGTTTTGGCACTGATGAATATGGAAAAGTGAAGAAAATATTAGTAAAATAGTTTTATTCAGATTTCATAAAATTTAAAACTGCGATATTGATGCTTGTCATTAATATCGCAACTTTTGTTTTTAATGAAAACGTAGTCAAGAACAGCTATCCAAAAACAATATCTCTAATAATTTCTTTTCCTGCTACTTTATTGAGTTGTTTTTTTAAATGATCTCTGGCGTAACTCAACTCATGTCGCAAGCTAGCCGAATCTAACTTCACATAAAGAATTTGTTTATCTATTCTTTTTGAAACCGTATGTTGACTGATAATAGGTCCAACAATATTCTCCCACTCATTAAGCAAGCGAGTTTCATCCATCTTTGACTCCAAACCCCTATCTTCTAACCACTCTTTAATGGCATCACCCATCTTCAATTCTTTTTTTCCACTAAACATAATTATACTTTATTGAAGCTTAATTTCCTGATTTTCAATCTTAAAAATACGATGATCCATTACATTATTTTCAAATATATGTTCTATTCTTTCTTTTTGAGTATCGGTAATAAATACTTGACCAAATTCTTCCTTATTCACCAATAGAATAATTTGCTCCACACGCTTACTATCCAGCTTATCAAAAATATCATCTAGCAACAAAATAGGCTTTTGATTTTTCAACTGTCGCATATACTCAAACTGCGCCAATTTTATGGCAATCACAAAAGATTTCTGCTGACCTTGAGAACCAAATTTTTTGATGGGATAATTTGTGATCTGAAATTCTAAATCATCTTTATGTATTCCAACTGAAGTTCTACGAATAGCCCTATCTTTATTAATATTTTCCACAAGAGATTTTTTCCAATCACTTTGATGCATTTGCGAAATATATCGAATACTTACCTCCTCCTTTTCTTGACTAATAAAAGTAAAGTATCTTTGGAAGATAGGTTTAAATTCCTCAATAAAAGAAGCTCGTTTCTTAAAAATTGGCTCCCCATATTCTATTAGTTTAACATCCCACATTTCTAGTAATTCAGCATCGAAATAATGGTTTATTGCAAAACTTTTAAGCAAAGCATTGCGCTGTGTCAAAGCCTTATTGTATTGAAGCAAATGATGAAGATATTGGGCATCAAATTGCGATATCACACCATCTAAATATTTACGTCTCACATCGCTATGATTATTAATCAAATCACGATCGTAAGGTGAAATCATCACCAAAGGAATCATGCCGATATGATCTGCTAAGCGGTCATATTCTTTATCGTTAAGCTTAAACTGTTTTTTCTTATTCAGTTTTAAAAGACATTGTACTTTTTCATTAGATCCATTCCTTTGTTGGTAATAGCCATGAATAGCAAAGAAATCCTGGTGATGCTTAATGTTCTGTAAATCAATGTTATTAAAATAACTCTTACAAAAAGAAAGGTAATAAATAGCATCCAGGATATTGGTTTTACCCACACCATTATCACCAATAAAGCAATTTATCTTAGGTGAAAACTGCATCTCACCTTCAGCATAGTTTTTAAAATTAGTAAATTTTAGTTCTTTTAAGTGCATATCAATTCTTATTCAGTATTCTATAATGCTGTCAAGCGACCATCGGCACATTGAAAGCGAGGAGCTGCAAATTTTTCAAATAGAGAGTAATCATGAGTGGCCATCAAAACGGCTCTGTTTTCTTGGCTAATATCAAAAAGCAACTCCATAATTTCAGCTGAAGAAATAGGATCGAGGTTACCAGTAGGCTCATCTGCAAGAATCAGCATAGGATCGTTAACTAATGCGCGGGCAATTCCTAAACGCTGCTGTTCTCCTCCTGACAACTGATAAGGCATCTTATAGCCTTTATTTTTCAAACCTGTTTTTGCTAATAGCTCTGCAGCTCTATCTTTCATCTTGTTTTTATCTTTCCATGCTGTTGCTTTCATCACAAAAATTAAATTCTCCTCAACAGAACGATCAAAAAGCAATTGAAAATCTTGAAAAACAATACCCAAACTTCGTCGCAACATAGGAATGTCCTTATCATTGATTCCAATCAAGTCAAATCCTGAAACGGTTGCTTTTCCAGAATACAAAGGTACATCCGCATATAGAGATCGTAATAAACTACTTTTTCCACTACCTGTTTCGCCAATCAAATAATTAAACTCACCGGTTTGTAGTTTATAATTCACTTCTTTCAAAACCAAACTATCACCCTGAAAAACATCTACATTGGCAATATTGATCACTGTTTTTTGTTCCATTGGTTATTTTTTTTGCTAAAATACATGTTTTTATAATGATTTTCTATTCCTCTATCCCTTCTAAGTGAAAAAGAAATGCATATTTAAGAGCCAATTCCTGATATCTTTTATATCGACCAGATGCACCACCATGACCCACATCCATATTACACTGCAACAATAAGAGATTATCATCAGTTCTATAGTCACGTAACTTTGCTATCCATTTAGCAGGCTCCCAATATTGCACCTGGCTATCCCAATATCCTGTGGTTATTAAAATATTTGGATAATCCATTTTCATAATATTATCATAGGGAGAATAGGATTTCATATAGTTATAATATTCCTTTTCTTTTGGATTCCCCCACTCGTCAAACTCACTGGTTGTCAATGGAATACTCTCATCGAGCATGGTTGTTACTACATCCACAAAAGGTACTGCTGCAATAACCCCATTCCATAATTTGGGCTGCATATTTACAATTGCTCCCATAAGCAGACCTCCAGCACTACCACCGTATGCGTATAGATGATTGGCGCTTGTAAATTCCTCTTCAATCAAATATTTTCCACAATCGATAAAATCATAAAAAGTATTCTTCTTTTTTAATAATTTACCATCTTCGTACCACTGCCTTCCCATTTCCTCACCTCCACGAACATGAGCAATGGCATAAACAAAACCCCTATCAAGTAAGCTTAAACGGACGGAACTAAAATAAGGATCCATGCTGTTTCCGTATGAACCATAAGCATAAAGCAATAACGGATTTTTCCCATCTCTTTTCAATCCTTTTTTATAGACTAAGGATATCGGAACTTTTGCACCATCTCGTACTTCAACATATAATCTTTCTGATTGATAGTTTGCAGGCGAAAATTGATCATCAACTACTTCTTGCTGTTTAAGGAGTTTCTGTTCTTGTGTTTTCATATTAAAATCATAGGTGCTATTAGGTGTTGTTAAGGAAGTATAACCATAACGTAAAATATCGGTATCAAATTCCGGGTTTGAAGAAGCATAAGCCTTATAAGCAGGATCATTAAACTCCATATAGTATTCTTTATCACCATTCCAAGGTGTAATTCTCAGTTCCGTTAATCCATTTTTACGTTCAGATACCACCAAATAATTTTTAAAAATATCTATCCCTTCCAATAAAACATCATTACGATGAGCTATTACTTCCCTCCAGTTTTCCTTAGAGGTAGTTTTTATATCTGTCCTCATCAAACGATAGTTTTTCGCTTTCCAATTGGTGGTGATATAAAACTGATCTTTAAAATGCGAAATGCCATAGAGATGATTTTCTTCACGTTCTTGAAGAATTTTCCAATCACCATCAGGTTTATTAGCATCTATATATCGATATTCAGAAGAAAGTGTTTGACTACTTCCAATAAAAATATAATCCCACGATTTACTTTTATACACAAAACAGCTAAATGATTCATCCGTTTCTTCAAATACCAATTCATCTTCAGATTGAAGAGTACCCAGTTTATGCTTAAATATTTTATTCGACCGAAGAGTTACAGCATCTTTTGTAGTATAAAAAAGAGTCTTATTATCATTAGCCCAAACGGCATGACCTGTAGTATTAATCAATATTTCATTTAACAACTCACCAGAATTCAAGTTTTTTACAAACAATGTATATTGCCTTCGTGAAACTGTATCTACCCCATAAACCAAAAGTTCATTATTGGGGCTTACAGAACTGCCTCCCAAAGCAAAATAAGACAAGCCTTTAGCCATTTTATTTTGATCCAACATCACTTCTTCTTTAGCTTCATCCTCATCCTTTTTCCTACAATTAAAAGAATAATCTAAGCCTTCTTCATAACGATTATAATACCAATATTTATTTATACGTACCGGAACTGATTCATCAGTTTGCTTTATCCTCCCTATTATCTCTTGATATAATTGCTCTTGAAAAGCATTGGTATGAGCCATTTTTACACTTAAATAATCATTCTCAGCATTTAAATAGTTTAATACATCTTGAGTTTGAGTATCCGGCTGATCAGCATTTTTTTGCTCATCACTTAATCGCATCCAATAATAATTATCTATTCGAGTATCATTATGAGCCATTAGCTCCTTTGCTTCTTTATGTGCCTTAGGCTCTTGCATTTTATTTGTTTTATTATCTGACTGGCATGAAAGCAGATAAGAAGCTATTAATAGAATAACAAAGCTATATTTTTTCATTTTACCAAATTTATTGATTCAATTCCAAAAGTAAGATAATCTCATGACTTTGTATAAAGAAAACAATAGAAGTCCATAAAAAAGAATCACTCTAAATTCAGAATAGTTTTACAATGTCAAAAAAACACTTACCTAACTCATACCGTGTTATTTATAGTGTTTTTCAATTATTAATAATTTGTTTTTTTAACAAGTTTTGATAATTTTTCTTGCTTGGTATTGAAAAAAAATTACTTTTGCAAAAAATATAAATACCTCTAACATATGTATTGGACACTAGAACTCGCATCTAAACTAGAAGATGCACCTTGGCCGGCTACTAAAGATGAGCTTATTGATTTCAGTATTAGATCAGGAGCTCCTGATGAAGTAATTGAAAACTTAAGCGAATTAGAAGACGAAGGCGAATCTTACGATAGAATTGAAGATATTTGGCCTGATTATCCTACTAAAGAAGATTTCTTTTTTAATGAGGATGAATATTAATCTTTATTAATTTCTTAATGATAAGATATTTTAGCTCGGTATGTTTTACCGAGCTATTTTTTTATCCTATTTATTTCGAGTAATCTGGATTTATTTTAAATGAATCTTTTAATTCATTTTTCTTCTCCAAATGTATTTGATAGCCATCCACAGTATTAATAAGCTGTGTACCATCCACATGAATAGATTCCGCTTTCCATTTCTCTTTGGCTAATTTACGAGCAACCTCCTCATCCTCTGCCACCACAAATACTAATTGATGATCCTCCATCAATTGATTATTAGTTAATTTTCCACCTAATAATATGGCATATAATCCTTTTTCCATTAGTTGTCTTTTTAAAAAAATATAAAATACTTATTACATATCAGAATGTTCCGTTCTCCGTATTATTTCATCTTGTAATTCATCCGTAAGCTCAATAAAATAATCGCTATATCCTGCAACTCTAACTATTAAATCCCTGTTCTCCAGTGGTTTTTTCTTAGCTTCTTTTAAAGTTTCTGCTGTGACTACATTAAACTGAACATGATGACCATCGAGTTTAAAATAAGTACGAATTAAGTTTTTTATTTGCTCCTCACCTACTTCATCTTCCAATAATGCAGGATTTAACTTCAAATTCAACAGGGTTCCTCCTGTTCTAAGATGATCTATTTTTGAAGCACTTTTTATTACAGATGTAGGTCCATTTCTATCTGCTCCTTGAAAAGGAGAAATCCCTTCGGATAAAGGCATCTTAGCTTTTCTACCATCGGGTAAAGCTCCTATAAGACCTCCAAAATAAACATGAGAAGTTGTTGGCAATAGATTAATTCGAAATACGCCACCTCTTGCTGTAGGTCTTCCATTAACAGCCTGATAAAAAGACTCGAAAACATCTTTCATCAAATCATCGGCTCTATCATCATCATTACCATATTTAGGCGTTTCAATCAGAATTTTTTGTCGAAATGCCTCAGCATCTTCAAAATCAGTTTTCAATAACACATTCAAATCATTTATGCTCAGCTCTTTTTTCTCAAAAACCCAATACTTTAATGCACTTAAAGAATCTGTAATACTCCCTAAACCAACTCCTTGAATATAACTGGTATTATATCGAGCACCACCGGCATTGTAATCCAATCCATTACTAATACAATCATCAATAAATACTGATAAAAAAGGAGCTGGCATATATTTCGCCCACATAGCCTCAATAATATTATTTCCTTTAATTTTTAAATCTACAAAATGATTCAATTGAGTTTTCCAAGCTTGAAATAAAATTTCAAAATTGACAAAAGAACTAATATCTCCTGTTTTTGGCCCTAATTGCTTCTGTGTGAGGGGATCGAAACCATTGTTGAGTGTAACCTCCAATATCTTTGGCAAATTAAAATACCCGGTTAAAATATAAGCTTCTGTGCCAAAAGCTCCGGTTTCTATACATCCACTAGCACCACCATTTCGAGCATCTTTAATATTTTTTCCCTGATTTAGTAATTCTTGAATAATAGCATCTGTATTAAAGATAGAAGGTTGCCCAAAACCTGTTTTTACTACTTTTAATGCTCTTTTGATAAAACGATCAGGATTTTTCTTGCTCAGCTGTATCATCGAACTGGGCTGAAGAATTCTCATTTCTTCAATAATATCCAATAGCAAATAGCTCATATCATTCACAGCATTAGAACCATCGGCTTTTAAACCTCCTAAATTGATTAAGGAGAAATCAGTAAAAGTATTACTTTCTTTTGCTGTAACTCCAGTCTTGGGTGGCGATGGATGATTATTAAACTTTACCCAGAATGACTGCAATAACTCTCGCATAAAAGCTGTTGAAAAAAGATTTTCTTCTAAAGCCTTTTGATAAAATGGCATCAAATGCTGATCTAATCTGCCTGGGTTAAAGGAATCCCATGGGTTTAATTCTGTTATCACTCCTTGATGCACATACCAATAATACTGCAAAGCTTCCCATATATTTTTAGGTTTATTTTGAGGAACATTTTCACTCACTTCTATCATCTTTTCAAGCTCTGCTATCCTCTGAGAATCACTCTCCTTGGCTTTAA
>JAOZUW010000044.1:7257-21660 GCA_029938465.1 Bacteroidales bacterium
GACAAAACATCAAATATCTTATCTCTTTGGCTTTTACCTGTCCAGTATGGAATCAGTTGTTCTCCAAACACTTTCTTAGTTTCCTGAGATACGCTAAAACGCACTTTTGGTCTTTCATCTACTATTTCTAAATCTTTAATAGAATGAATACAAACCTCTGGATAGGTTGGCGTTTGTTGTGGTGATGGACCACGCTCACCAATAATTAATTCCCCATCACCAATATATATGGTTTTATTCGACATTAAATAATATAAAGCCTTGGCTCTTAACATAGGAACCGATAAGCCTTTTGCTTCATCACTTTTATAAAATCGAGTCATCAAAACGCCTCTTTCTTCTGATATGGAAGGAGGTGTATTTAAACTAATACTTCTTAATTGTTCTATTCTTTTAGTTATCATCTTTTCTTTTTTTTATCCAATACGTACATCAAAACCTCTACTCAGAAAGTAGTTTTTCACTTCCTGAATCATGTTTTCTGAAGGTTCTTCTATCCCATTCATTTTGTTTTCTATACCTAATTTTTCATATTTTCCTGCAGCTATTTTATGATAGGGTAACAAATGAATTCGCTCAATCTTTTTTAAACTTTTTAAATAATCTGTCATTAATTTTAAGTGAATGACATCATCATTGAAACCAGGAATCATAGGAAATCGAATATGTATAGGCTTATCGTTTTCTATCAAATATTCTAAATTCTTAAATATAGGTTTATTGCTCACTCCTGTATATTCAAAATGCTTAGCCTCATTCATATGTTTAATATCAAACAAAACCAAATCCATCAATTCAACACTTTTGCTAAAAACTTGAGGAGAAGCATAAGCCGTTGTATCTAAAGCTAAATGATAATCGGCTCCTTTTAAAAGTGCAGCTACTTCCTGTAAAAAATCACTCTGTAATAAAGGTTCTCCTCCTGTGAAAGTAACTCCTCCTCCCGACTCCTCAAAAAAATCTCTATCTTTTTCTATTTCTTTAAGCAATTCTTTTGAGCTCATTTTTTTTCCAATAATACGACTTCCTTTAAAATCAAAATCCACATGTTGGATTCCAAGAGCACAGCTTTCGGGATTGTGACACCACCAACAACTTAAAGGACAGCCTTTAAAAAAGATACTCGTCCTTATTCCAGGTCCATCATGTATGGCAAAACGTTTGATATCGAATATAATTCCTGACATTTTTAATTATCTATTTAATCCTTTATTAATAAGGCTCTTCTACTTCATTTATTTAACTATAAGTAGGCTCAGAACTAGTCTAAACTATTTTATGAAATTAAAAAATACCTAATAAATATAATAAGCTAGAAAGAGAGAAAACATGTAATTTTTATCTAGCTGAAACTGGAAAACAAATAGAATGGATCAATAAATCCAGCACTCAAAGAGCTGCCGATTGGAATCCCCATAAAGAGTTGGGAACATATTGATATTGCTTTGTTGTGTCATCTGAATACAAAAGTAATAAAAAAATCTCATCTAATACCATAGAAACTTTAACTTTGCCACATGATTTATCCTGAGAATTTTGAATCGAAAATTGGATTTCAAAAAATCCGACACTTACTCCTAGATCACTGTATCAGCGATATGGGAAAAACTTGGGTTTCTAAGTTAAAATTTTCATCACATTTCCGCAGCATAGATATTTGGCTCACTCAAACCGAAGAAATGAAAGAAGTATTATTGAGTGAAACTTCTTTTCCTACTACTGATTATTTTGATTTAAGACCTGCATTACCTACTATTAAACAAAAGGGATCACACTTATCTCAGGAACTTGTTTTCGATTTGTTTTCTTCATTAAAAACAATGAAAAGCATTAGAACACTGCTAAGAGAAAGGGAATCAAAGAATCCCCAATTAGTAATCATTGCAGAAAATACCCTAACCGATCCCATCATTTACCAACAGATAAATCAAATAATGGACGACAGAGGTGAGATCAAAGACAATGCCTCACAGGATTTATTTCAGATTCGTCAACAGCTAAGAACCTTAGAAGGTAATAATGAAAAAATTGTCAGTCAAAACATATCTCTAGCTATTAAAGAAGGCTGGACACCGAGCAATACCGAGCCTGCCATTAGAAATGGAAGGGTAGTCATTCCAATACATGCGGCCTACAAACGCAAAATAAAAGGCTTTATTCATGGAGAATCAGCCACAGGACAAACTGTTTTTATAGAGCCTGCTCAACTCTTTGATATTAATAATGAATTACAAGAATTAGAAGCCGCTGAGAAACGTGAAATCATAAAAATACTTATAGATTTTGCTGATTTATTACGTCCGGAAATAGAGGTGGTTCATAAAGCTTTTAACAATCTCAGCCTGATAGATTTTATTGTTGCTAAAGCACGATTAGCCATTGATCTTCTGGCTATTAAGCCCGATCTATCAGAAAGCACACATATTGAATGGCATCAGGCACGCCATCCTTTATTATATTTATCACATCAAGCACAAAATAAAAATGTGGTTCCGCTAAATATTCATCTGGATATGAATAAACGTATCTTAATCATATCCGGACCAAATGCAGGAGGGAAATCCGTTGCTTTAAAAACGGTTGGCTTATTGCAGTATATGATTCAATGCGGACTACTTATCCCTTTAAAACCAACTTCTAGAGTAGGCTTATTCAAGCATTTTTTTATTGATATTGGTGACGAGCAATCCATTGAAAATGATTTGAGTACCTATAGCTCCCACTTACTCAATATGAAGTTCTTTTTACAAAAAGCCAATGGCAAAACACTTTTCTTAATCGATGAATTTGGAAGCGGAACAGAACCAAATTTGGGTGGCTCTATTGCTGAGGCTATTCTGGAAGAGCTCCACGATAAAGGATCTTATGGCGTAATTACTACTCATTTTGCAAATCTTAAGTTACTCCCTTCTCCAGATAATTCTTTGATTAATGGAGCTATGTTGTTTAACACTAAAGATTTAGAGCCTCTTTTTGAATTAAAGATTGGGCGTCCGGGAAGCTCATTTACAGTAGAAATTGCAAAAAAAATTGGCTTTTCAAACAGCATTTTACATAAAATTGAACAAAAAGCTGACCGTAGGCAATTAGATTTTGAAGAACAACTGCAACAACTAGATGTAGAAAAAAAAGAGCTGGCACAACAGAAAAGAAAAATGGATGCTTCTGATATGCTTTTAACTGAAACTTTGGAGAAATATCAATATTTATATGATCTTTTAGATGGCAAAAAGAAAAGGATAATAAAAGATGCCGAAACTAAAGCTCAAGAAATTATAAGTAACAGCAATCAGCTTATTGAACAAACCATAAAAGATATTAAAGAAGTTCAAGCTGATCAGAAAAAGACTCAAAAAATTCGAAAAAAGCTCGAAGACGAGAAGGAAATTTTACGACATTCTGAAACTGAGAAAACAGTAGATCCTATTCATAAGAAAGTAAGAAGCGAAATACAAAAAAAAGAAAAACCCAAAAAAGACAGCCCTAAAGAGATCATAATTGGCCAAGCAGTAGTGATAAAAGGACAAAAAAATGTAGGTACTTTAGAGAGTATCAAAGCAAATAAAGCTGTAGTCAGCTTTGGGAATATTAATATGAGTATTGCACTATCAAAGCTTGAGGGTATTAGCAAAACCAAAGCTCGTGAATTAGAACGCAAAGCTAGTAGTAATTATAGCAAACTTGCCACCGATTTAAGTGAAAGAGCCGTTAACTTTAATATAAAACTTGATGTTCGTGGTTTGCGAGTAGATGAAGCTATTGATACCATTCAGCATTATATTGACGATGCTATTTTACTAAGAATTTTTGAAGTACAGATACTTCATGGAAAAGGAACTGGAGCCCTTCGACAAACCATCCGTGATTATTTAAGTGGTATTCCTGAAATTGAAAGTTATAAAGATGAGCATATTGAACGCGGTGGGCATGGTATTACCGTGGTGAAATTCGGGATGTAGATTTTTAAACTACTGCCCCAATTATAAAAAATGAATACCTTTGGTTGTAATTTTAACCTATTTTATGCTTAGGTATTTTGCAGAAAAATAAAGCGTTTTTTATATTACTAATAATTATGCTATGACTGATAATAAATACAATTTAGGTTTCTTCCCAACGCCATTACATCCCTTAAGCAATTTGTCCCAAGAATATCCCGACTATAATATTTTTATTAAAAGAGATGATCAAACCGGATTGGCATCAGGTGGAAATAAAACCAGAAAGCTTGAATACTTAATAAAAGAGGCCATAGATAATGGCTACAAAATAGTCTTTACTGCAGGAGCACAACAATCAAATCATTGCAGGCAAACAGCAGCAGCTTGTGCATTAGCTGGTTTAGAATGTCATTTAATTGTTAGGGGTACCGAACCCAAAACATATCAAGGCAATTTATTATTATCTCATATTTTAGGAGCTAAAATACATTTTACCGGAAATGATGACAAAGAGATTGATATAGAATCGTTTAACCATAGAATAGCTAAAGGTGAAAAGAAATTTATCATCCCCTTTGGTGGTTCAAATATTATAGGTGCTTTAGGTTATGTTGAAGCAGTGAAAGAACTAAAAAATCAATTAACCAATCTCCACTTAAATATAGATTACATCTTTTTCGCCTCCTCATCGGGAGGAACACAGGCAGGCTTAATACTGGGTTTAGAATTATATCAATTGAAAACCACATTAATTCCAATAAAAATTGACAAAGATGAAACATACGGCCTGGAATTAGAAGAAGCTATTTTGAAAATTGTAAAGGAAGGAACTGAATTATTAAATATCCAAAGAGAATATTCTATTGCTGATATCAGCGTCAATAAGAATTATAATAAGGCGGCCTATGGAGTATTAACAGATAACGAAAGAACAGCGATTAATATAATGGCAATAAACGAAGGGATACTACTTGATCCGGTATACACAGGAAGAGCTTTTTATGGTATGCTTAGCTTTTTAAAAGAAAAGAAGCTGAAAGCAAAATCTAATATTCTTTTTTGGCATACTGGAGGATTACCTGCCCTATTTGATTATGCTTCTGGCTTAAAAACCATTTAACCTCTTCAATCCAATCTATTTCAAAATCCGTGCAAAAGGTATATTTTTGGGGTCTTTTGAGTAATATTTAGGGTTTGCCGGGAAAATTCTCTACAAGCTTCACTTTAATATCCGGGAAGTTTTCAACCAATTGTACTTTTACATCAGGAAAATTATTTACAATCTGCCATTCTCCACAATCATTGGGGAAATTCTCCACAATCTTTACTTTAATATCTGGGAAATTCTCCACCAATTGCACCTTAATATCAGGGAAATTTTGAACAAACTGTATCTTTCCATAAAGTGGGAGGTTCTTATAAGTACAATCACCAAAATCTATTTCTGACTCACCTACTGGAAAATTCTCCTCTGCAAGAGCACAACTTTTATAACCTGATTCAGGAACACAATCAGTTGGCACAAAACCAATCATTAAAAACAAAACCAATGAAGCTAAAAATGGTATCCAATATTTTATCATCTCTTAAGATATTAAGTAATTATTTAATCGAATAAAGTTAAAACAAATACAATACCAAATTCTATAGCTACAAAAGCCTCATTTTTTAGTACTTTTGCAGCACTATGAATATTTCAATTTTCACATACCTTATTCCAGTATTACTCAGCTTAGATGTGTTTTTTTTATCTATCTCAGGAGGAGTAACTTTAAGACCTTATAATTGGATATCTACACTAAAAATTAGCCTTGCTTTTATCTTTTCGCAACTATTAGCAGCTATCATTGGTTTATTTTTTGGTGAAATGATTCAACCACTTCTTAAAGAATACTCATTATGGGCCTCCTCTTTATTAATTGGTTTTTTTGCCTTTAAAATGATTCAAGAAGCCATAAAAATAAAAAATACCGACCGCACCTTTCTTTTAGAGGATAATCAAATATTATGGCCAATAGCATTAGCTAGCTCCTTAAGCACCATGGTTTTCTTTGTTGGCTTGGGGCTTTTGAATGTAGATTACCATCAGGTTTTACCTGTTTTATTCTTTAGTATTTTATTTTTCTCACAAATAGGTCTGTTTATCGGCAGCCATTACCAACCTCTACGCCTTGGAAGAAGCAGTAAACTAGTTGGAGGAATTATTATTTTAGCCATTGTTATTCTTAATTATTTATTATGATAAAAATCTATTCTTTTCTTTTTATAAGTTCTTTTATAAGCCTTTTTGGATGGGCTCAAATTCCAGATGGTTATTACGATGATGCCGAAGGACTGGAGGGCACAGCCTTACGCCAGGCTTTACATAACATTATTGACGATCATAATTCGCTTCAATATGCTAATATATACGATATTTTAGACCAAACCGACGAAAAATCCAACGGTAAAGTCTGGGATATGTATAGTGATGTTCCAGGTGGTACACCACCCTATGAATATACTTTTTTTGAAGATGAATGTGGCAACTATAGCGGCGAAGGAAGCTGCTATAATAAAGAACACAGCTGGCCAAAAAGCTGGTTTGGAGGTAAGGTATACCCTATGTATTCTGATTTATTCCACATCGTACCCACTGATGGATATGTAAATGGGATGCGCTCCAATTATCCATTTGGAGAAGTAGGAACTATTTTATGGGAATCATTAAACGGTAGTAAAAAAGGTTATAATACAGTGTCTGGATACTCTGGAATTGTATTTGAACCCATAGATGAATACAAAGGTGATTTCGCCAGAGGCTATTTTTATATGAGTACACGGTATTATGGTGAAGATGGTAGTTGGCCAGGTAGCGATATGGTTGATGGAGCCGAAATAAAAGCCTGGGCTTTAGAAATGCTCCTGCAATGGCATTATAACGATGCTGTTTCTAACAAAGAAACCGATAGATGCAATGCTATTTATAATCTTCAAGATAATAGAAACCCCTTTATTGACCATCCTGAGTGGGTATCAAAAATTTGGGATCCAGGAGCAGGTATCAGTCACGCAAAGTGGAATGATTTTTTCGAAATCCATGCCTCTCAAAATGGAAATATCCTTTACATCCATAAAAAAACAACAGCACAAAATAATAGCTATCAACTTCAATTATTTAATGTGTCAGGCCAGCTTATTGGCAGCAATACTTTAGAAGACGACACAAAAGAATGGATATTAAACCCCACATCAAAAGGGTGTTATATATTGATTCTGAGGGATGTAGATGGCAAACAGGATTTTCACTATAAATTTATCAAATAATGACAAAGATTAGAGTTACTAAAGAGTTTAAATTTGAAACCGCCCATGCTTTGATGGGCTACGATGGCCTGTGTAAACATATCCATGGCCATTCCTATGTGTTATTGGTTACTGTATTAGGCGAACCCATTCAAGATCCTGATAGCCCAAAATTGGGTATGGTAGTTGATTTTGGTGACCTGAAGAAGATTGTAAGAAAAGAAATTGTCGACAAAATGGATCATTGCTTAATCCTTAATAAAAAGGGTTCCAAAGCGCAAGCTTTATTAAATAGTGATGAAATGTTTGAAAGGGTAGTTACTGTACCCTATCAACCCACCAGTGAAAATATGTTGATTGATTTTGTAGAAAGGTTGAAAAACAAATTACCCAAGAACCTTGCACTAAAACATATGCTGCTAAGAGAAACTATTACCAGTTATGCCGAATGGTATGCCGAAGATCAATAAAATATACTATTTTTGTAATTCATTAAAACTCAAGAAATATGAATAATGTTACTTTTAGCAGCAATGCTCTGCGATTTGGATTGTTTATTGCTTTTTTTAGTATACTAATCACTCTAGTGTATTATATCTTTGATTTCGAAGTTTTTACTACTTCATTTATTGTAACTAATCTTATTCTAACAGTTACAATCGTCATTACTTTCTTTATTTTTGGTATTAAAAATTATCGCGATAAAGTTTTAGAAGGTGTTATTACCTATGGTCAAGCAGTATTACAAGCATTGGTTATTGGCATTATTGCATATGTAATAATAGCTGTTTTTAGCTATATTTTTTATGCTTTTATTGCACCAGATTACTTGGCGAATCAACTAAATGGATTTATTGGTTTTATGGAAAGCTTTAATTTACCTGATGATATATTAGATGATGCTATAGAAGAATTTGAAAATAACCTGACTCCCATGAAACAATTGTTGAGTATGCTTAAAAGTGGTGCTATTTTCTCTATTGTTTTCTCACTGATTGCTGCTGCAATTGTAAAAAAAGACACCACAACTAACGAAGCTGTGTAAATATAATCTATGGACATATCAGTTATAGTACCTGTTTATAACGAGGTAGAAAGTGTTCCTGAGCTAGCTGCTTGGATTGAGAAAGTGATGGATGAAAATAATTTCTCTTACGAAGTTATTTTTATTGATGATGGAAGTAAGGATGGTTCTTGGAAGATTATTGAAGCACAAACCCAACGAAATTTTCGTTTAAAAGGGATTCGCTTTCAACGCAACTATGGCAAATCAGCAGCTTTAAACCAAGGTTTTAGCGCGTCTCAAGGCGAAGTAGTGATTACCATGGATGCCGACTTACAAGACAGCCCAGACGAAATTCCGGAATTATATAAAATGATTAAGGAAGAGGAATATGATATGGTTTCTGGCTGGAAAAAGAAACGTCACGATCCATTAAATAAAACCATTCCTTCAAAATTCTTCAATGGTGCTACTGCTTTAATTAGTGGTATAAAACTTCACGATTTTAACTGCGGACTCAAAGCCTATGATAGTGATGTTATCAAATCTATTGAAGTATACGGTGAGATGCACCGATATATCCCAGTCATTGCAAAATGGGCTGGTTTTAGCAAAATTGGCGAAAAAGTAGTACAGCATTACCCTCGTATTTATGGAAAAACCAAATTTGGAATAGAACGATATATTAATGGGTTTCTTGATTTACTTAGTATTATTTTTGTGGGTAAATTTGGGAAACGCCCTATGCATTTCTTTGGCTTAATAGGCACTATAGTCTTCTTTGTGGGTTTTATTATTGCATTATATTTGGCTTATACTAAGTTCTTTATGGCTGAATTCAAAATGACTGATCGTCCTTTGTTTTATTTTGGCTTGCTGGCTATGGTGCTTGGAGTTCAGTTATTCCTTGCTGGATTTTTAGGGGAGCTCATCTCCCGATCGGCACACGATAAAGACCGATATTTAATTGCCAAAACCAGTGGATTGGAGGAATTAAAAACAGATGACTCTTGAAAAAGATAGTTATTATTGGTTCTGCTTTTCCCTTACGAGGTGGTGGATTGGCCACCTTTAACGAAAGACTGGCAAAAGCGTTTCTTCAGGAAGGTCATCAAGTACGAATAGAAACTTTTAGCCTACAATACCCTTCTTTTCTATTCCCCGGAAAAACACAGTATTCCGAAGAAGCTCCACCAGAAAATTTGAACATTCATGTTGGGGTAAACAGTATTAATCCAATAAATTGGTTAAGCGTAGGCCAAAGAATAAAAAAAGAAAAACCAGATTTAGTAATCCTTCGTTACTGGATTCCTTTTATTGCCCCATCTTTAGGAAGTATAGCTCGGATCATAAAGAAAAACAAACATAGCAAAATAGTAGCTATTGCAGATAATATTATTCCTCACGAAAAACGACCTGGTGATGCTTTGCTCTCCAATTACTTTGTAAATTCAGTAGATGCCTTTGTAACTATGAGCCAAACCGTGATGGAGGATTTGGAAAAATTTGACCAAAACAAACCCAAAAAGTTCAACCCTCACCCACTCTATGATAATTTCGGACCCATCATTGAGAAAAAACTGGCGAGAAAACAATTAAACCTAAATATAGAAACTAAATATATTTTATTTTTTGGCTTTATTCGCGATTATAAAGGTTTGGATCTTTTACTTCAGGCTATGACAAATAAGGAGATAAAAACTCAAAATATTAAACTTATTATAGCAGGAGAGTTTTATTCCAATGAAGATAAATATAAAAAATATATTGCTGAACATCATCTGACAAACCAATTGGAATTACATACTGATTTTATTCCAAATACCGAAGTAGGAAAGTATTTTTGCGCAGCTGATCTTATTGTTCAACCATACAAAACAGCAACACAAAGCGGCGTAACCCAAGTGGGTTATCATTTTGAAAAACCTATGATTGTAACTCGTGTTGGAGGACTTCCAGAAATCATCCTTCACAACAAAACAGGCTATGTTTGTGAAGTAAATGCAGAAGATATCGCTCAGCATATTCTAAAATTCTATCAGGAAAACAAAGAAATTGATTTTGCACCCTATATTAAAGAAGAAAAGAAAAAATACTCCTGGAAAAAATTGACCGATTCTATTTTTGAAGTAGCCAAACTGTAGCTTAAAAACTAATCATTATGAATCCTTTTGATGAAATTATCATTCGAGAAAATACAAATTCTGTAAAATATGATTTACGACAACTTTATTTTGGCAAAAAAGAAGTGATTCCCATGTGGGTGGCTGATATGGATTTTGCTACTCCAGATTTTATTCAGGAAGCCGTAAAAAAACGCGCCCTTCATCCTGTTTATGGTTATAGTATTAAGCCTAAATCTTATTTTGATTCCATTATAACTTGGATGGGTAAGCGCCATAAATGGGAAGTAAAAAGAAAGCATATTGCCTATAGCCCTGGAGTGGTGCCTGGTTTAGTTTTGGCTTTAATGGCATTCACCCAAGCGGGTGATAAAATTGTGGTACAATCCCCCGTATATTTTCCATTTTTTAATAGTGTTTTAGATAATGACCGACAGTTGCTTGTAAACAAATTATTAGAGAAGGACAATTATTACACTATAGATTTTGCTGATTTAGAGAAAAAATTAAAAGACCCTAAAACAACTGTTCTTTTAATATCAAATCCGCACAACCCAGTAGGAAGAGTATGGAAGCAATGGGAATTGGAAAAAATGTTAAACCTCTGTAAGAAATACAATGTTTTACTATTTTCCGATGAAATTCATTCTGATTTAATATTTCCAGAGTTTAAACATACAGTGGTAGCCAACATTAATGAAGATGCCAAAAACAGATGTATTACTTTTATGGCGCCCAGCAAAACCTTTAATATGGCAGGCTTAAGCACTTCGTTTTTGGTTATTCAAGATGCTGAAAAGCGTAAAATTTACGAAAAAACCTTAGAAGCCTATCATCTAGGTATGGGTAATATTTTTGGCAATGTAGCTCTTGAAGCCGCATACAATAACGGCCAAGCATGGCTAAATTACTTAATGGATTACCTACAACAAAACGTAGATTTAGTAGATTGTTTTTTAAAGAAAAATCTACCCCAAATAACTTTTACTAAACCCGAAGCTACTTATCTTTTGTGGTTAAATTGTAAATCATTACATTTGACTGATAAAAAACTACAAGAATTTTTTATAGAAAAAGCAAATTTAGGTTTAAATAGTGGTAGTATTTTTGGTTTGGGAGGCTCTGGTTATATGCGAATGAATATAGCTTGTCCGAGCAGCACCTTAAAAACAGCCTTAAACCAATTGCAAGAAGCTATTAATGAGATAAATCTATAATTTGAAAATATCTAAACAAATAGAGCGTAATGTTGCATTAATTCAAAGCAAAATTCGACCTGATTTGTTTATTCTTATTCTTGCGGCTATCATAGGTGTTTTAGCTGGAATTTCTTCCTTTCTATTAAAAACTTTTGTCTACAAAATAGACCAATTCGTTACAAATTTTAGCATTGATGCCAAAATGGACTACTTATATCTAATAGCTCCGGGTATAGGTATTATTTTAACCTGGCTTTTGTTTAAATACATCATTAAAGATGAAACCAAACATGGTATACCTCGCATTTTATATGTGATTAGTCGCTTAGATGGAAAAATGAAGTACCACAAAGCTTTTTCGAGCATGATTGGGGGAGCTTTGACTGCAGGATTTGGCGGTAGCGTTGGGCTAGAGTCGCCCATTATTAGCAGTGGCTCCTCCTTTGGTAGCAGTATAGGTCAAATTTTAAAACTAAACTATAAAACCAAGACCTTACTCATTGGTTGTGGAGCTGCTGGAGCTATGGCCTCTATTTTTACCACACCCATTGCAGCTATTATTTTTGCGCTCGAAGTATTAATGCTTGATCTTACTACCACTTCAATTATACCACTTTTGGTAGCTTCTGCTACAGGAGCTATTACTGCCAAATTCTTAACTGCAGAAGCCTTACTTTTTAATTTCTCCACTAACTCTTCCTTTGATACTACAGATATCCCATTTTACTTAATTTTTGGTGTTCTTGGCGGATTACTATCTTTATATTTTACCTATATGCACTTTGTAGTAGCTCGTTTTTTCAATAAGTTTGAAAAGAAAAGCACTAAAGTAGGTATCGGTGTTTTGTTTTTAGGCCTTTTGATCTTTTTTATTCCTGCACTTTACGGTGAGGGCTACGATATGATTCATCATATCATTAATGGGGAAGCTGAAAGCATTCTAACCCATAGTTATTTTTACGACTATAAAGATCAGGCCTTTTTCCTCCTAAGTTTTATTGTACTTATTATCTTCTTTAAAATTATAGCTACTAGTATCACTATTGAAGCAGGAGGAATTGGGGGTATATTTGCACCGGCAGCTGTAACTGGAGGCTTATTAGGTTTTTTGTTTAGCCGCATTATCAATATATTCTCCCCTACAACACATCTAAACGAAGATAACTTTACTTTAGTTGGCATGTCAACACTTTTGGCTGCTGTATTGCATGCTCCTCTAACAGCTATTTTCTTGGTAGTTGAAATGACAAATGGCTATGGTCTTATTGTTCCTTTAATGCTCACAGCAGCCATAGCCTATGTTACTAATAGATCTTTTCATCCTCACTCTATTTTCACAAAAAGACTGGCTGAGCAAGGGGATTTAATCACCCATCATAAAGACCAAACGGTACTTACACTTTTGCAAGTAGCTCATGTAATTGATACTGATTTACAAACCATAAAACCCAATAGTACACTGGGTGAATTAACAAAAAAGATATCCAAATCAAAACGGAATATTTTCCCGATAGTAGATGAAAACAAAAACTATAAAGGCATTATCGATATGGACGATGTGCGAGAAGTGATGTTTCAATCAGAGCTATATAACACACCCATTGAAAAATATATGATGCAAGCTAAAGAACATGTATCAACTACCGATACCATGGAAGCCGTAATGTTTAAATTTAAAAGTACTGGTTACTATAATCTTCCGGTAATCGATTATGGAAAATATGTGGGTTTTGTAAGCCGCGCCAATATTTTTACAGCCTACCGGGAGGTTTTAAATGAGTTGTCGGATCATTAGTGATTTAATTTATAAATGAGTTTTTTCTAGGATAAGCCCTTTCAGCTTTCCATGATGGCAGGCATCACTTATCATATCAACGATAAAATTGATCTATCGACTAGATATAACCATGAACTTCCCTATTATAAAGATCCTATAATCATCTATCATCATTATTTGCAATTTCTGATTCGATTTAAAATTAATAGGGATTTATCTCAGGAATAATTGGATTACAGATTCACGCCAAATGCTCAAGCCATATTTATTATAATAAATTACTTCTCCCGTTTTTCAGGGTTCATTCTATTATCAAAAAATGCTACAATTATTATTGCTTTATGATCAAACTTGTAAAACACTGAAGTTTGTTTCGTTATAACAAGCATATATACACCTTTTATAAAATCTGTTTGCTGACAACTTTCTGGATATTTTCGAATCTGAATAAAGGATTCATCAAGTTTTTTTAATAAAGTTATCTTTTACTTTGGGAGTCCATTCATTCTCAAGATATTCAAGGAGGGTTTTTAATTGGGTTGATGCTTTTCTAGAAAGAACTAGTTTTCTCATTACCTATGCTTTTCCATAAACTCATCATAATCCACAATATCACCATTATCTGCATCTTTAATACCTTGTAAAATATCATTCTTTTGGTCTTGAGTTAAGGTTTCCCAAAAATCAGGAGAAGACTTTATTTTAAACAGCCCTTTAATAGTTTCCAGAATACTTGGATTATTAGTTTCCAAAACCATTTTCATTATTTCCAGTTTTTCTGCTTGAATATTCATCTTCTTAGTTTAATAGATTGTTTATGTTACTACTTTTGATGCTCATCCCATATCTTAGTACAAAACTAATTAAAATTGTCTTGTGATTTGGAATATGATTTAATTACTGTTTAATACTGATTGCCATTGCTTGAGGCGCATATGCGTCAACCTAAGGATAACTTATTTCTACATAATTAAGATAAAATACATTCTGTTAGAATTTATACTGCCTTAGGAAAGTGGTAGGACGACCTATTTTTAATAGCTATTGTAGCGTTTGCGAAAGCTTAGTAAGGTCT
>JAOZUW010000152.1 GCA_029938465.1 Bacteroidales bacterium
CAATTAAATTAACTCGAACTTTAAACAAATTCCATTATTAAAAATTCACCTTGAAAATCTATTTTTATCAAAATTAGTAAAAAAATCCTAGCATTGCTAATAAATTTACAAAATTGCGTCATATAAAACCTCTACAGGATGTAAAGCTTTTTTTTGTGTACCATCTTTAATCTGGTGGCGACATGAAGTTCCGGGGGCAACAATTAGTGTAGATTCTACCGCTTCACGCACAGCAGGAAATAAAACCATCTCTCCTACTTTCATAGATAAATCGTAATGCTCTTTTTCGAAACCAAAGCTGCCAGCCATACCACAACATCCACTTGGGATTTCCTCCACCTTGTAATTTTCAGGAATACTCAAGGCTTTATGAGTAAATGAAGTACCACTTAAAGCCTTCTGCTGGCAATGCCCATGGAATTTTATACTTTGAGTCTCAGTAGTAAACTGTTCTGATCGTATATTGCCTTTATCAAATTCATGGGCTAAAAATTCTTCAATAGTAAGTGCATTATCTCCCAATATCTTAGCTTTCTCTATCAAATCTTCGCTTACAAGTTCAGGATATTCATCTCTAAAACTTAAAATAGTGGAAGGTTCAATACCCACTAATACATTATCCTTATTAATCAATGGCGATAATAGTTTCACATTATCTTCTGCTAGCTTTTTTGCCTTTCGCAACAAACCTTTTGATAAAAATGTACGTCCACTTTCTTTATGCTTTGGAATAAGCACCTGATAACCTAATTTATTCAATAACAAAATAGTTTTGATACCAATTTCTGTATCATTATATCTTGTAAACTCATCATTAAATAAATAAATGGTTCTTTTATTCTCAGTTTCTTTTTGAAGATGTTTTGCAAACCATTTCTCAAGAGTTTCTTTATAAAGTACTGGCATTTTTCTTTCCGGAGCAAAGCCTAAGATGTTCATGGCTAATCTAGAAATAAATGCATTCTGCATCAGTGCATTATAAATTGATGGAAAAAAGGCACTTATTCTATTTACACTTGTGATATGTGCAATAAGATTAGAACGCAAAGGCACTCCATGAATATCATAATAATGCTGTAAAAATTCCGCTTTTAGTTTAGTAACATCCACATTTGATGGACATTCAGATTTACAAGCCTTACAGCTCAAACATAAATCTAATACCTCATAAACTTCTTGATGATCAAAAGGATTTTCTTTGGGCGAACGGCTTAAATATTCTCTAAGAATATTGGCTCGAGCACGAGTAGTATTCTTTTCATCTCTAGTTGCCTGATAGCTTGGGCACATTGTACCGCCCATTTCTACCGATTTCCTACAATCTCCTGATCCATTACAACGCTCAGCAGCTCTTAATATGCCTGGTCCATTATCAAACCTAAAATGCGTTTCTATTTCTTTTTCTTTAATACCTTCAAAGCGTAAGGAGGTATTCATTTTAGGGGTATCAGTAATTTTTCCAGGATTAAAAATATGATTAGGATCCCAGGTTTTTTTTAAATCTTTAAACAAAGCTAGGTTTTTTTCACCTAAAACTATTGAAATAAATTCCCCTCTCAAGCGACCATCTCCATGCTCACCAGAAATAGAACCTCTATATTTTTTTACAATTCTTGCAGTATCCTTGGCTATTTTATAGAATATTTCCACATCCTTCTTATCCTTTAAATTAAGCACCGGACGCAAATGAAGCTCTCCTGTAGCAATATGAGCGTAATACACACAGCTTTTATTGTATTTAGCCAACATTTGGTCTATTTCTGCAATATATTGAGGCAATACTTCAGGATCTACAGCTGTATCTTCAATCACTGGTACGGGTTTTGCATCACCAACCATATTTGATAACAAGCCTAAACCTGCCTTTCGCAAATCCCAAACTTTTAAAATATCATCACCACTCACCACTGGAAAAGAGTATCCATAATCCAATTGCCACATCTCCGCTTCCATGGCCATAACTTTTAGATCAATTTCTTCCTGACTTTTTTCTGCAAATTCAACAATCAATATAGCAGCTGGATCTCCATCGACAAAGAAACGGTTTTTAGCTTGGGCTTTATTGGCTTTAGTTAAGTCCATAATAGCTTTATCCATCAATTCGATAGAAACAGGCTTGTGTTTTAAAGCAATTAAATTAGCTTCTAAGGCATCTTTAATACTTTTAAGATGCACACAAACTAAAACCTTTTTAGCAGGAGGTAATTCAACCAAATTAAGCTTTATCTCGGTAGTAAAGGCAAGTGTTCCCTCAGAACCTGCTAAAAGTTTAGAGAAATTGAATGGCTGCTCACTATGTGCTGTAAAAACCTCATTCTGAAGTAATAAGTCTAAAGCATATCCTGTATTCCTTCTCCTTAATTTGGCATCAGGGAATTGTTCCTCTATTTCTTTTCTGTTCCCTGAATTACTGAGTATCTGATCTATATTTTGATATATTCTATTCTCCAGCTTATCACCTAGGATTTTGCTTTTAAATTCTTGCTTCGATAAATCGCCAAACTCCACTTCAGTAGCATCGCTAAGCAAAGCTTTTACACCTAAAGTATGATCTCGAGTGCTACCATAAATCAAACTATGGGCTCCACAAGCATTATTACCTAACATTCCGCCCATCATACAACGGTTAGAAGTTGAGGTTTCTGGAGCAAAGAATAAACCATGTTTTGATACAATATTATTGAGCTCATCACGTACAACTCCAGGCTCTACTCTTACCCATTTTTCTGGAATATTTATTTCTATTATCTTGGTGAAATATTTGGATATATCTACTACTATTCCTCCTCCAACTACCTGTCCGGCTAAACTCGTACCTGCAGCACGAGGAATTAAAGACAAATGGTTTTTTTGAGCAAAAAGAATAAGCTTTTTTAAGTCTTCTTTATCTTTTGGAATGGCTACAGCCAGAGGTTTTTCTCTATAAGCAGATGCATCAGTAGCATAAAGTATCTGATAGGTATCATCCCAATAAAAATCGCCTTTTAAGGATATTTTCAGCTCCTTAAACCTAGATAGTAATAATGTATCTTGATTATCCAAATGCTTCATTATAATTAAAACCTACGTTTATGAACTTCAAAAGTTTGTTGATCTAGAAAAGATTTTATCTTTTGTGCAATGATCACAAAAACTTGCAAATCTTTTGAATTAAACCATTTAATAGCTACAGCTGATCCTTGGCTAGCATCAGCAATACGAATAAGCATTCGGTATTTATGTTTATTAAGCCACATTATGGCTTTCATATCTCTATGAATGGCACTATCGAAAGCAGCAAATTGAGGAAATCCGTTTTTTATCAGCCACTGCACACTTTTTTCACCTCCTCGGATAGATTGAGAAAGTACAGCCAATTCAGGATATTTATTATTCAATAACCATTTAAAAAACTCTTCTTTACCACTAATGGCTTCACCAAAAGCTAAAAGAATTTCTATAGGATATGTTTCAATATGACCGCGGCGCATTTCTTAAAACTTATTTTGTTGTAATTGATTAAAGGTTTTTATTTTCTTTATAAAATGTTCGTAAACAATATTTCTTTGATATATTTGAGCAACCTTTTTATGCTTCAAATCCTTTCGTTTTTTCTTTAAAGATCCTATGGCGATATAAAAATGATAGTGTGCTTTAATCACAGCTATGGCATCTCTCCAATTACCTTCCAATAAGAATTTCAATCCTGCAACACCATCTAAAACCAGACGCCAGGCAAACACCACAAACAACTGGTTTTTCTCTAAATTTTTATACAAAAGGAAAAAATTATTCCTAAAATTCAGATAAGTCTTTCTTGGATTACTTTTATGTAGTGTGCCACCACCAACGTGATAAACAACAGATTCTGGATGATAATAAATCTGATAATCATTATTTTTAGCACGCCAACAAAAATCTATCTCTTCCATATGGGCAAAAAAATCATTATCTAAACCTTTGAGCTTATGAAAAATATCAGCTCTAACAAACATGCAAGCCCCGCTTGCCCAAAAAACCTCTTTCACATCGTTATACTGCCCCTTATCCTGTTCCAATTCCTGAAATATACGACCCCGACAAAAAGGATAGGCATATTTATCAATAAAACCACCTCCTGCTCCTGCATATTCAAAATGAGATTTTCTATGAAAGTCTAAAATTTTAGGTTGACAAGCAGCCACATTTGGTTTTTCATCCATAAATTCAATGATGGGCTCTATCCAGTTTTTACTCACCTCAATATCGCTATTAAGAAGAATGTAATATTCTGCTTTTATAAGCTTTAATGCATCATTATAACCTTTAGCATAGCCCCCATTTTCTTTATTGCTGATAATCTCAATTTGTGGGTATTTTTCTTTTAGAAAGGAAACAGAATCATCAGTTGAAGCATTATCAGCTACAATTATTTGGGCATAATCAGGGGAGTTTTTCAATACCGATGGTAAAAACTGTTCCAGATAAGAACGCCCATTCCAATTTAATATAACAACGGCTACTTTAATCATACTATTTTAACGGGGATTATTATATAATTCTCCAGAACGTCCTGGATAACGGTCATTTTCTGGTGCATCCAAAGATTCAAGCTGATTTCTATGCAAATAACCTTGCCAATGTGGATTACTAATCTCTCCTACTACATTTGAATGTAATACTGTATATCCATTAGGTACCAAATGCGGATTGTAGAATACGAACTTACCATCGCTTTGATTAGCAATCACATAATAATGCCATATTTGATAGGGTACTGAGCCCTCATGGCGACCACCACCACTTTCAAATTCCTGATCAGAAATAGTATTGGGCGGGCCATATTGCAGGTAAACTCTTCCACGGTCTGTGGCATATCCTGCTTCATAAGAGTTAGCAAAACTTTTTTGTACTTTTATCACTTCTAACTGGTATTTTTGCCAAGCCAATTTTGGATTTAATTCATCACGCTTGCTCCAAAAATATATTAAGAATTTTCTTTTCTGCTGCTCACTTGCATCCTTTAAGCTATTCTTAATGAAAGAACGCTCCATAGGTTCTGCGATAGGAAAAACACTCAAAATCAAAGCATTTAATGAATCTTCCGGGAAATTATTAATAAATGATTGCTCTGCAGATATTTGGGATAAAAGATCTTGATCAAACTGTACATCAGAATTACTCAATTGAAAAAAGGATTTATTTGCATCCAACACTTTATTCTCCTTATCGCGTATTTCGATAACCAAGTAATAGTTTCCACTGGCAAGTTTTGATATATCAAACTGGCTTAAAATGACATTTACCTCCTGAGCTTCCACTTTCTTTCGAATTATCAAATCATTTACTAGAACCATATCACTGGCATTAGCAACATAAACTGACAATAAATATTTTGCATCTGCTCCTAAAACTTTTAAAGTTTGATATATCTCTGCATAAAAAGTGATGCTTTTTTCGGTTTCACCATAAAAGGTACTCACGTGTGGCACCATATCATAACCATTCTTAGTATTAATTTTCCAATCCTTACTCTTATTATAAGATGAAAGGAATTCCACATCACTGATTTGAATTTTCTCTGTATTGAAATCTAAATTTATATCAATACTTGCTGTGCTTGGATCTATGGCATTACTAGCATCACTAAATTCAATTTCCATAGTATAATTCCCTTTTGGAAGAAAAAAACGTTGCTGGTCAATAAAACTATAATTGAGGTTTAAAGTATCCTCAGAAATTGGACTAGATAATTGCGTTTTACTATAATCCACAATACTATCACCTTTTTTAAACATCAATAATAGATTAACTTTAGCCTGGTATTTTCCATCTTCAACAGCTACAAATTTCACCCCTGCAGCTTCAACCGACAGATAAGTTTCCACATAAGAGCCTAATTCCGGATTATAAAAACGAGCATAGCTTAAGCTTGCATTTAATTTTTGAGCTTGTATTCCACCAATAAACGCTAGTGCAATAAGAACTAATATATATTTTTTCATAGTTTGCGATTTGAACAAAGTAGAGATTCCAAAAGTACAAAAATATGTATTTACACAATGAATAAATAAAGAGAAGATTAAAAAAACAAAAAAGCTTACTGCAATTTTCAATCTATAAGCGAGCATAATGGATCAATATCATTGATCCCAAGTAAGATATCCTTGGCAAACATAAAAACCCAATCATCTGTTGATGATTCATTTTTCGTTTTTCATGCAAAATCAAACAAGCTTTGTAAAGAGGGATGAATTTCATTGATCCCAAGTGGGGTATCCTTGGCAAGCATAAAAACCCAATCATCTGTTGATGATTCATTTTTCGTTTTTCATGCAAAATCAAACAAGCTTTGTAAAGAGGGATGAATTTCATTGATCCCAAGTGGGGTATCCCTAGCAAACAT
>JAOZUW010000153.1 GCA_029938465.1 Bacteroidales bacterium
GTTCATCCCGAAAGCTTTCGGGATTGTGGGCCCACCAACACAAAAGCACTTAAGACTGATGTTTTAAGTGCTTTTTATTATATTCGCTTAAAATGATAAAGAATTTAATATTCGATTTTGGAGGGGTGATTTATGATATTGATCATAATATCAGCAAATTGGCATTTGAAGATCTTGGGATAAAGCAATTTGAAAAACATTATGGTCACGAAAAACAAAGCCTATTGTTTGAGAAGTTGGAGCGAGGTGAAATAAATGAGACTGCATTTCGATTGACATTAAAAAAATACTTGCCTAAAAATATTAGTGATCAAAAAATCAACGAAGCTTGGTGTGCTTTGCTTATCGGTTTTGATAAAAGAAAGATAGATTTATTGGAAAAATTGGGAGAAACCTATAAACTGTTTTTATTGAGTAATACCAATATTATACATACACGGCAATTTATGAATGAATTGAACGCCTATAAAGATTTCAAGTCATTATTTATAGATGTTTGGTTTTCTTATGAAAAAGGTAAGCGAAAACCCGAAAAAGAGTTTTATCTAAACTTATTAAATCAGTACCATCTAGAAGCCAAAGAGTGTTTGTTTATTGATGATTTGGATATTAATATTGAAGCAGCTCAACAACTGGGCATTCAAACCCAATACTTAAAAGAAGGAGAATCTATTTTGGATTTATTTACTGATGGGATTTTAATATAGCTTGATAACTTTTTATGATAATCCAAAAGCAATCTTAATTCCTTCAATGACCATACCTGTTCCCATTATGGCTAGGATTAATCCCATTATTTTACCGATAACCAAAATTAAATTATTTCCAATTTTTTTCACGATCTTATCGCTAAAAGTGAAAGCCAAATAGGTTAAAAAAATCATTAGAGCAAAAATGGCAACTACAATAGCAATATGAATATAACTACCACCAGTCACATTATTCATAGCTGTAACAATAGTGCCTGGGCCTGCAAGTAAAGGAATAGCTAAAGGAGATATGGCAATACTATCATCAGTAGTATTATGATCATCTTGATTATGGATATTTGATTTTTTTGACATCAGCATTTCAAAGCCTACATAAAAAATGAGAATTCCTCCGGTAATTTTAAATGCGGGAATAGTGATACCAAATAATTCAAAAATGAATTTCCCAAGAAAGATAAAAGAAACAACAATCAAAAATGCTGTTAAAGTAGATTTTTTGGCTATTCTTTTTTTGGTTAATTGATCTTTATCGCCAACTAAACCTAAAAAAATAGGTGTATTGGCTATGGGATTCATAATAGCAAAAAATCCCGTAAATACGGTTAATGAATAAGTGAGCAGATCAGTTGTCATAATTAATAATTGTTACCTTTAAAATTGTCAAATATAATGTTTTTGTGAAATATTTATGAGAATAGGTGCTTCTAATAATGTCGGATGTAATTTGATTACAAGTAAATTTGCATTTTAAAAAACACGAATATGTCCTCAATTAATATAGTCATATACTTAATATTTTCTTTAATGAGTCAACAAAACCAACATAAGCATAGCAATCATTTAATTCATGAAACCAGTCCTTATCTTTTGCAACATGCACACAATCCGGTAGATTGGTATCCTTGGGGTGAAGAGGCATTAGCAA
This sequence comes from Bacteroidales bacterium, assembly GCA_029938465.1. Classification (GTDB taxonomy): domain Bacteria; phylum Bacteroidota; class Bacteroidia; order Bacteroidales; family UBA12170; genus UBA12170. The sequence goes on from JAOZUW010000153.1 coordinate 1,636, forward strand.
AAGCCAAAGCTGAGCATAAACTTATTTTAGTGAGTATAGGATATTCTGCTTGCCATTGGTGTCATGTTATGGAGCGTGAAAGCTTTGAAAACGAAGAGATAGCACAAATAATGAATGAATATTTTGTGTGTATAAAAGTGGATAGAGAAGAAAGGCCTGATGTTGATCAAGTATATATGAATGCTGTTCATTTAATGCAAGGTCGGGGAGGTTGGCCATTAAATTGTTTTGCCTTACCCGATGGAAGACCGGTATATGGAGCAACCTATTTTCCTCCTAAACAATGGAAAGAAACCTTGAAATCTCTTCATTTATCTTATCAGGAGAACCCAAAGAAATTTGAAGATTATGCTGATAATTTACTGAATGGACTTAAACAATCTGAAGTGATTCAGGTAAAAAGTGAAGCTTCTGAATTGATGGAAAAACAATTGCATCATATTTATGAAAATATTGCTCAGGGTTTTGATAAAACAGAGGGAGGGTTTGGGAAAGCGCCAAAATTTCCACTTCCCATTGGTTTAGAATTTTGTTTGGCTTACGGACATCAGTATAAAAATAGGGAAGCCTTAGATTTTCTTTATTTGACTTTAGATAAGATAGCAAATGGAGGTATTTATGATCAAATTGGTGGAGGCTTTGCTCGTTATTCGGTTGATGGTATATGGAAAGTTCCGCATTTTGAGAAGATGCTCTATGATAATGCGCAATTAGTGAGTCTGTATGCTAAGGCTTATCAGTTGAATAATAGTTCGCTTTACGAAAAAAGTATACGTCAGACTTTAGCTTTTATTAAACGAGAAATGACTCAGGAAGAAGGAGGTTTTTATTCCGCCTTAGATGCCGATAGTGAGGGTGTAGAAGGTAAATACTATGTGTGGACTTATCAGGAAATAGAAGAGGTATTGGGCGATGAAGCCCCATTATTTTGCGATTATTTTGGGGTTACAGAAAAAGGGAATTGGGAAGAAGGAAGTAATATTTTAATGCAAAGTGCTCACAAAAACCGACTGACTAAGAATTATAATATTACAGCTGAAAAATTAGATAAGCAAATAGAAAATTTAAGTATTAGCCTTTTAAAAGAAAGAGAAAAGCGAATAAAACCAGCATTAGATGATAAAATCATAACAGCTTGGAATGCTTTAATGCTAAAGGGATATATCAATGCTTTTGCTGCTTTAGGGGATCAAGAATATTTGGCAACAGCTGAGAAAAATGCTGATTTTTTATGGAATAAACTCAGCAATAAAAAGGGAAAACTTTTTAGAACATATAAAAATGGGCATGCTAAAATTGATGCTTTTTTAGATGATTATGCCTTAAGTATTGATGCTTATTTGTCTTTATATCAGTTTACTTTTAATACGGATTATTTGGAAAGGGCAGAACTGCTTTTGGAGTTTTGTCAGCAATATTTTCAACATCCTGAATCTAAGATGTTTTATTATACACAAAAGGACAATAGCCTATTGGTGGCTCGAAAAATGGAGATTAGCGATAATGTCATACCCGCTTCAAATAGTATTATGGCTCATAATCTCTTAACTATAGGAACTATTAAAAGTGATGAAGAAATGATTGCTCAGGCTCAGACCATGCTTCAAAATGTTAAGGATAACCTAAACAAAGGACAAGTATATTATGCCAATTGGGATTTGCTGTTGATGCGGTTATTACAAGCTTCAAAAGAAGTGGTTATTATGGGTGAGGATTATATAAATTGGGGACAAAAAATCCAACAAGAATACTCTTTTAATACTGTTTTTGTGGGTAGTGCAAAAAAGGAATATTTATCCTTAATGGAGAAACGATATAAAGAAGGTGAAACTCTGGTTTATGTTTGTGAGAATAAAAGTTGCCAGCTGCCTGTTAACTCTGTTGATGTAGTTGTGGATATGTTGAAATAGATAGTGAAACCATAAAAAAACCGTAGCTATTTTTAGAATAACTACGGCTTTTTAGTTTTAATCCAATACTTGGTTTACATCTTTATCCATTTCTTTGTAATCACTTGATTATCAATTTGAAGGCGGATAAAATAAACACCATTCTCTGTTTCGTGTCCTTCTAGATTCTGCATATCCCATTTATAATTATGCATACCACTATTTAAACGGCTATTTTCTAATATTCTAACCAATTGTCCTTGCATATTATAAATAGATAGTTCAACAGCAGCAGCCTCATAGAGTTCAAAATTAACTACACCTTGATTTTTAATTGGATTTGGAAAAAGATGGACTTCTGTTTTATTCAAACTATTATTATTCACTCCTGTTATATCGTTTGCAATAACGCTGTAATAAAGACTATCTATAGTTTCAACCAGCAGTTTTTCATACCAAAGTTCTTTAGATCCAATTGTAAATTCAATAAACACTTCTATTGAATCTCCTGCATCTAAAGAATAAGGATAAGATGTAATCTCAGGATTCATATATTCAATAATAAACAGTTCATTTTCTTCTTCTCTAATATCGTCAATTTCAATACTTGATGTTCCAATATTATTAATGACAATTTTACCATATTCCCAGTAATATATAGTATCAGGAGATAAGGATAGATAGCTTTCACCTTCTCCGCTTACAGTAAATACAAAAGGATCGGGAGCACCGATATAGGGGTAATCTTCACTTTTACCACTTTCGTCGGCAGCATGAATATAATAAGCTACTTCGTCACCGGGATTGGCCTGAATATCTGCAGAAAATATTTCTTCACCCATATCTTGCATCAGCACAAAACTATAAGCTCCATCATTAATTTTGTAATATACTTTTAAGGAGTCGGCATAAAGTGCTTCATTGCTATAAGCATGAATTTTAGCTTCAATGGTATAGTTGGCCAAATAATCTACTTCATTATAATAAGTAGGTATATGCGTGATTCGTAACATGTTAATATCGGCTATTTCATGAGTTCTGCAGTGTAAAGCATCCGTGTTTAGCCAGGAATATCCACCAGCCATTACGGTAATAATTTCGTAACCGGGCATGGCTTCTTCATATGTGGCAACAGCATCGTCATCATATTCGCTGCCGGTTACAGGTAAGAACACTTTATTATTTAAAATAAGTGAATTGGTATAAGGTGTATTGGGATAATCACCCGGAGCATAAACTCTCACTACCTCAAAAGGATATCCATAAGCGCAGTTTCTGCTGGCAAAATAATTTGCTGCTGTTTCGTAATCATCATAACGGGGATCGCTTTCGGGAACCTCAGCTACCAATACTTTATCGGTATCTAAAAATTTTCCCCAGCAATCAATATGTTTGATATAATCGCCTAAAGGGTCGGTAACTACAAAGTTATCAGTAACGCCTAAATAATCTTCCATATATTGGTCAACCTGACTGTTGGAAATACTATTTTCTTCGTAAACCAATTCCGTTTGTGCTGCAATTCCATAACCATCGGCCATATAGTTCCCACCGGTATGAATAACTGGCATATTATAATAATCGATACCTAGCATTTCTGCAACATTTACCGGCATAATATCATCATCGGGTCGTGGGCGGTTATAGGTGAAGTTGATAATAGAAATTTTATCCTCTTCACGAATAAACCAAGGACCGTAATCTCTTGTCCAATAGGTGTCGTGAGGTTCAATTAAAAAATCTATATTGTCCATATTAGCACCGGCATTTTCATATTGATTGCCTACAGAAGTAGCTTGTCCACTGCTCGATACAATAGTGGTTACCATTACATCTTCGCTCATTTCTACAATTAATGCCATAGGGATTCCAAAAGGATAGGCTATTAAAACTCCTTGCATGGGTTCAAATTCTCCAATGGGGTTTACAGGTCCATCAGGAGCATCTGTAGGTTGAAAGAATTTTCCCACATTGGCTCTATTGTCGTATTCTTCTTGTGAAAGCCAACGTCCTTTTTTTAATTCTTCGGGAGATAATTGTTGTGCTAATAAACTCGAAAATGAAAATAAAAGACTGGCTATTAGTAAGATGTAATATTTTTTCATCATGATAATTAAGTTGTTTTATGATTTGCTTTAATAAGATGACCAAATTAAATAAAAAAGGGTTGCTTACCATTTAAAATAGAAATGATTTTATAGGTATTTTATTTCCTATAAAAAAACTACTTTTGCTATATGTTAAGGCTTTATACATATCATTTGGTTGAGGAAGATATTTTTTTACAATTCTATAAAAAAATACAAGCACATCTTCCAAAAGCTTTAAAAGAAAAAATAGCTTCTTTTAAATTTGCTGTCGATCAGCAAAGAAGTCTTATGGCGCATCTTATTGTTCGTGTATATTATGCACAATATTTGAATAAACCCTGGGCATCCTTTGAGTTAGTTTATAATCAGCAAGAAAAGCCACAATTGGCACATTTCCCGCAGGAGTATTTTAATATTTCGCATAGTGGTAATAGGGTGGTGGTAGCTTTTAGTGATCAAGAGATTGGTATTGATATTGAAAAAAACAAAGGCGACAGGCGACATATTGCCCATAGATTTTTTACAAAAGAAGAAATTTTTGATATGAAAGATATGGCTTCTGAATACGAACAGATTCAATATTTTTATCGTCTTTGGTCACTCAAAGAAAGTTATATGAAAGCCATTGGAAAAGGAATAAGTATGTCGTTAAGTTCATTTGCTTTTAAAAAAGAAAATAAGACTTTTTCTTTGCTTTTTAGTGTGGAAGATAGTGACTGGTATTTTCATACACCT
>JAOZUW010000003.1:0-10573 GCA_029938465.1 Bacteroidales bacterium
CTTTGTCCATTAATAATATCTCCTAAATTCTGTACAAAATCAATCTGATTATTATTAAAGGTATCTATTGCTTGCTTAAGCTTCCATAAAGATTTCTTATAGTATCGTTCTTCAGCTCTGTCTCTATATTCATATTGAGGATCGGCTATTAAACCTATTTTCAAATCTGCTTCATCTTTATTGGTACAAGATCCCCCTATCATCAGAATTAGTATTGAAATCATCATTATATTCTTCATCATTATTATTATTTCTTTTTTCGAGGTTTTATTCAAATATTGATTCTGTTTTTAATAGAGGTGCACCACTTTTTTGGTTTCAAAGAATTCTGTCTCAAAGAATTTTTCTAATTCTAGAATCTGAAAGTTTTTACCTGTATCATGGATTTCCTGTAATACATCACCACCCTTTATATAGATTATACCATTATGAATTTCATTAAAACCTTTACGCTTAATTTTTCCCCTCACCCATTCATTAAAAATAGGCAAGCGCGTTACTGCTCTACTTACTACAAAATCAAAATGTCCTTTTACTTTTTCTGCTCGAACCTGCTCTGCTGTTACATTTTTTAATTGTAGTTTTTCTGCAATATCTTTTACAACCCTGATTTTTTTCCCTATGGAATCTATCAAATGAAAATGTGCTTGAGGAAACATTATAGCCAAAGGGATACCAGGAAAACCTCCTCCTGTGCCTACATCTAATATTTTAGTTCCTTCTTTAAACTGAATCATTTTGGCAATACCCAAAGAATGTAAAATATGCCTTTCCATCAATTGATCACTATCTTTTCGACTGATCAAATTAATTTTGCTGTTCCAATCTAAATATAAAACCTCTGCTTTCTTGTATTTTTCAATTTGATTTTCGCTTAGTTGTGGGAAATATTTCTGAAGTATCATCATCTGTATCTTTTTATACAAAGATAATGGAATTCCTAATGTTTTTAAAGTATAGTTAAACTTCTAAATATTAAAGTATTATTAGCTTTTGTACAAAATGATTTTCGCCAATAATCGTTTTGGTATAATATACTCCATCACGTAAATGAGCTATATCCACTATAAGATGATCCTCTATAAAATTTATTTGTGAAACAATCTTTCCGCATGGATTGTATATAATAAACTGTTTTTGTGAGAATTGTGAAGCTGATATATAAGGTAATTTGATATTTATATAAGTGCTTGCTGGATTTGGGTAAATAGCAATTGACGGTTTTGATTTTTCAATTATCACACTTGACTGTAAAGAAGCTATATAAAAATGATATGATGTTGAATAATTCTCTTGAAGACTTTCATAATCTATAATCAATGATTTTAAGCGCATATTGGGCATAAAAAATGCTGCTGCTGCTTCACTATCATCCAATCCGCCTATCACTATATTGTTATAAATAACATAATCTTCTGGCGTATCAGATCCCAATAATGCTGCATGAGAAGCATCCCATTTCGGTAGATTTATGCCATCTTCATATGTATCAGTATCAAAAAGCTCTATTAGCCAATCATTTATATCTTCTGCTGAAACTTCATTATCATATTCATCAATGGCTGAAAACAAACAGTTTTCTACATCAATATCAACCACACAAAAACCCCAACCTTCATTTGGAGTAATTTGATCAAAACTAATGGTTAACCTGGCTTTTGAAAGAATGGCTTGCCCAGCTGTTCCAGATCCGTTTGGAATAATTTGCAAACGCAAATTCTCTGCATTATCCGCTTGCCCGAATATGTTTTCAAATTCATTACCATCATCAAACACTTCATCATCCAATATTTGAACTTCCTGAGCTAAAGTACCACTTGCCTGCCAAGTAAAATCAGATAATGCAGTATTAGTAAAAAACCCTATTCCTTGATGTTCTCCTGTTAGGTTGAAGTTCGCATACTCTTGTGCCCATGAAACAGAAAAAATTACAAAGGCAAATGTTGAAATAAGTACAATTTTTTTCATGATCGCTATTTTTATATTAACATTTATGATTGTGAGCGATTATGAAGCATTTTTTCAGTCTATAGTGACAAAGAGTATTTTTGTAAATAATATACTGAGAAAAATATTAGCGTGTTTTTTCATTTCTGCATTTTATCCAAACCCTAGCCTTGTATTTTATATAAAAGATGTCTTTATTTTTTTTTATCTTTAAAATACGACCATTAGAAATGTATGCAAACAACTGCCCAATATACAAAATAAATCTTCAGTTGTCAAGAAGGTTCTTCACATTTTTCTTTTTTGTATAAAAATAATTAGAGGCAGAAACCAATACAGTAACTGATTTTTTATTCAAAAATAGGTCTTAATAAACTGGATAAAAATGATCTTCATCTATTGGTAATAGCATTATATTTTAATCTAAATCAAGCCCATTTTTCTACTAATATTCAGCATTTTATTAATCGGTTTTTTAGCTCTTTGTATCACCTCTATAGGTAAATTGATTTCGGGAGTTTCATCAAGCAAGCATTTATAAAGCTTCTCCATCGTATTCATTTTCATATAAGGGCAATCGTTACAATTACAAGTTTCATCCTTAGGAACTACCATAAACACCTTCTTAGGTGAGTTTTTTTGCATTTGATGTAAAATACCTGTTTCACTAGCAACAATAAACTTTTTAGAAGAATTATTCTGCGTATATTTAAGCATTGCTGTTGTAGAACCTACCATATCTGCTAATTCCAAAACAGGACCATCACATTCAGGATGAGCTACCAATTTAGCATCAGGGTTTTCTATTTTTAATTGTATAATAGCTTCTGTCGTTAATAAATCATGCACTTCACATGTGCCATCCCAGAGCAACATATCCCTACCAGTTAGATTGTTGATATATCCTCCTAAATTTTTGTCAGGAGCAAAAATAATCTTTTGATCTTTGGGGAATGATTCTACTATTTGAACAGCATTACCGCTAGTCACAATAACATCTGAAAGTTCTTTTATTCCTGCTGTACAATTGATATATGATAAAACAATATGATCTGGATATTTTTTACTAAATTTTTTGAAATCATTAGGAGGACAACTTGCTGCTAATGAACATCCTGCTTCTAAATCTGGCAATAAAACTTTTTTGTTTGGATTCAATATTTTTGCCGTTTCTGCCATAAAATGAACACCAGCAAAAACAATTAAATCCGCATCGGTTTCTGCTGCTTTTTGTGCCAAACCCAAACTATCACCAATATAATCAGCTATATCTTGAATTTCAGGAATCTGATAATAGTGAGCCAAAATAATAGCATTTTTTTCTTTACGAAGTTTATCAATTGCTGTTGTATAATCCATCTTTAAAATTTTTGAGTTTGTCTCTGTGGCAAATTTACATAATCCATAATTAATTTAAGAAGGTTTTTTATCATTATTCACAACCTATATTATTATAAATATATTTATTTAAATAAGAAAGTATTTAATATTATTATATAAGGCTGTTGATATCGTGATAAAAAGGCAATGGTTTTTTTGTTTTTTAATGAAATAGGTTTTATCAACAGAATGTAAAATATTCTTTATATTAAGAATCAAATATTTATATGGATTATTCACATGCTGTGAATAAATGTATTGTAGATAAAAAAATGTAAAAATCATTGTTTTTTTTGTTGAAAATAGGTTAATATCAGCTGATAAAATCTAATAACTTGATACATTTTTAGCAAAGAGAGTATTTTTTGTTGATAAACACATTTTTATAAACACTCATTAACCATGAATTAACAGCAAATCAACACTTTTTGTTAGCAAGGTATATAGTATATTATTAACATATGTTGAAAGAGTATATACAGGGCTGTTTTATAGTTAGATATATTGTTAATTACCCTTAATGTAAATATAGTTTTATTATAAATATTCACGATCGCCCATTGCTTTTCTTATTTTTGCAAATAGTAAAGAACAATAAAAGATAAAAGCAAAAAATTAAAAACTAATTATATGCAAACTTGGTTTAGTTGTAAGGTAAAATACCAGAAAATTGATGAGCATGGTAAACAGAATCGTGCTAATGAAACCTATTTAGTAGAAGCTATTAATTTTACAGAAGCAGAAACTCGTATTTTCGAGATGATGGAGCAATACGGTAATGGTGATATTATGGTTACTGGTATTAGTAAAACTAGTTTTTCAGAAATAGTTAATTATGATGATGGACAATATTGGTATAAAGCTAAAGTTACCTGGGAGGATATGGAAGAAAGTAGTGGAAAAGTGAGTAGAGTGACTAATCATTTTCTCGTAGCAGCAAATAGTGTAAAACAAACCTATGAAAGAATAGAAGAAAATTTGGAGACATTAATGGTTCCTTTTGATATTCCAGCCATTAGCATAAGTCCTATTCTTGATGTTTTTCCTCTTTTTGAAAGTGAAGAAGAAACTACTAAAATCCCTGAGCACTTGACTCCTATTTCTGAATATGAAGATAATAAGGAAGAAAATAATATCACAGATATTGAAGAGGAATAAATTGGTGTTTTAAAAGATAAAATTGGTCACATCTAATTACCATAAAATAATAGATAAGTTAGATACCTTTATTAATAAGTATTATAAAAATCTTATTATTAAAGGCTTTTTGTATTTATTTCTATTTTCTTTAAGCCTATTTATATTATTGGCTATAATTGAATATTTTGGGCATTTTAATTCTACGACCAGAACTATTATTTTTTATAGTTATATATTTCTGTTTTTAATTCTCATTATTCGTTTTATATTTATTCCTATAATGGGATTATTGCGTATATCGAAGCATTTAAATCATCAACAAGCTTCAAAAATTATTGGTATATATTTCCCAGAAATAAATGATAAGCTTAGTAATATACTTCAGCTCAGCAAAATAGAAAATATTTCTAGTGAACAGCAACAGCTTATTGAAGCAGGTATTGAGCAAAAATCGAAAAACATTCACACCTTTCCTATTTTAAATGTAATCGATTTTAAATCCAATTATAGGTATGCTAAATATTTGCTTATACCTATAGGAGTTATATTAATTACCTGGGTGAGTAAACCAGAGCTAGTAGAAGAACCTAGTAATAGATTGTTTCTTTTTCAGAAAGAATTTGAAAAAGCACAGGCATTTCATATCAGTATTGTAAATAATGATCTGCTTAGTTATGAAAAAGAAAATTTTGATCTGGAAGTGGAAATTATTGGAAATGAATTACCTGAAAAATTATATATTCATTATCGTAGTAGTCGTTTTTTAATGGAGAAAAGAAGTGGAAATAGATTTTCACACAGCTTTAAAAATCTAAGGAAGAGTATAGATTTTTTTATTAGCGATGAAGTTGGTTTTAATTCTGAACAATATAAATTGACGGTTTATCCAAAGGCCAAATTTAATGGTTTTCAAATAAAAATTAGTCCTCCAAAATATACGCTTATACCAGAAGAAACACATCAAAATATTGGAGATATTGTAGTACCAATTGGAAGCGTTGTGCAATGGAAAATTAAAACCTCAAATTGCAACCAAATCCATGTTTTTAAAGATAAAAAAAATGTGAAAATTGAGGCTATTAGTAATAATGAATTATTGTTTAGTGATACTATTATAAATAATGCCGGGTATAAAATATATTCTTCTAATGAATATATAAAAAACAGTGATTCAATTGGTTGGATAGTTCAGGCTATTAAGGATGAATATCCTGAAATAAGAATGGAAGTAATAGCAGATAGTAACAATAAAGACTTGTTGTATTTTAATGGTTTTATTGATGATGATTATGGTTTTTCATCTCTACAGATGATTATTGAAGATAAAGTTAAAACAATTATTCCTATTCATATAAAAGCATATAGCAGGCCGCAAAGGTTTTTTCATTTCATCAATATGAAGGATTTAAATGTAGCAAAAGGAAGTGATATTGCTTATTATTTTAAGGTTTATGATAATGATGAATGGAACGGATATAAAAGCAGTAAATCATCAAAAGAGTTTTTCCATTTTTCTAGTATGGAAGAATTAGTAGAGGATAGAAACAAAAATGCTGATAGTTTAAAAACCGATTTGCGGGAAAGTTTAATGGAGTTACAGACTTTGCATAAAGAGATTAAAGATTTTAAAAAGGAATTAGTTAATAAAGAGTTGCTGAGTTGGGATGATAAAAAGAAAATGGAAGATTTGCTCAAGCAGCAAGAAGAATTACAAAAGAAAGTAGAGAATTATCAGAAACAAAATGAAGAAATAAATTCAAAATCAAATGATATTCAACAAAATGAAAGGATACTAGAAAAACAGGAACAATTGCAAGATTTATTTGAGCAGGTAATGGATGAAGAAACCAAAGAAAAAATGGCGGAATTACGCAAAATGCTTGAAGAGATGAATAAAGAAAATTCTCAGGATGTTCTAGAAAAATTAGAAATGAGTGCCCAGGAACTAGAGGAACAGCTAGATAGAAATTTGGAGATATTTAAACAGTTAGAATTTGAGATGCAATTGGAAGAAAACATTGAAGAACTGAAGGAATTAGCAAAAAAGCAGGATTCGTTGGCTGAAGAAACAAAAAATGCTGAGAAAAACCAGTCGGAAAACCTGGAAAAGAAACAAGATAGTCTTAATAAAGAGTTTGAGAAAATAAAAGAGAATATAGAGAAACTTGATAGTTTAAACAACGAGCTGAAAGAACCTAATGAGTTTGATAATAAAAAGGAAGAACAGCAAAAAATAGATAGTCTTCAAAAAAATGCACAAGACGATTTACAGAATAAGATGAATGAGAAAGCTTCAGATAATCAAAAAGAAGCAGCTGATGAAATGAACAAAATGGCTGCAGAAATGCAAGCCCAAATGGATGAGAATGAAGAAGAGGGTGTAGCTGAAGATATGGAAGCGCTTCGCGGAATTTTAGATCGGCTAATAAAACTTAGTTTCACACAAGAAGCACTAATAGATTCTTTAGGGATAATGGGAGAGATGGATCCGAAATATAACTATTTGGTTCAGAAGCAATTTGGTATGGAAGAGAAATTTCAATCGGTGAAGGACTCCTTAAAAGCATTAGCACAAAGACAGCCCATGATTCAAGGATTTGTGATAAAAGAATTAAACAAAATAGAATTTAGATTAGAAAGCACAACAAATAATATTGAAAATCATAAAACAAATGATGCATTACGGGATCAACAGTTTGTAATGAAATCTTTTAATCAATTGGCCCTAATGTTAGACGAATCATTAAAGCAAATGCAACAGATGATGCAAAGCATGATGGAGGGAGAGGGTGCCAAAAAGAAAAGCTCTTGTAATAAACCCGGAACAGGTAAGCCCAGTCCTAATAGTATGAAATCTTTGCAAAAACAATTGAATGAGCAAATGAAAGCGCTTAAAAAGCAGCAAAAAGAAGGAAAAAAACCAGGAAGTAAAGGAAATAAAGGAAAAGGCATGAGTGAACAATTTGCAAGAATGGCTGCTGAACAAGCTCGAATACGAAGAATGATGCAGGACTATCAAGAACAAATGCTTAATGAATATGGGGAAAAGCCTGGAGGTCTTGATGATGCTTTAAAGGATATGGAAAAAACAGAGCATGATCTGGTGAATAAAATAATTAATTCTGAGACCCTGAAGAGGCAACAAAATATAATGACCAGGCTTTTAAAATCTGAAAAAGCAGAAAGAAAAAGAGAGAAAGATAAAAAAAGGAAAAGTAATGAAGGAAAAAATGTAAAAAGAGGTAACCCAAACGAATATTTTCAGTATAAGGATAATGAAGAGAGAGAATTAAATTTAATGAAAACTATTCCACTGGATATGAATAGGTTTTATAAAACGAAGGTGGACATGTATTTTTATAAATTTGATAATACTAAAAAAGATGTTGAGAAAGAGTGAGTTAATTATTAAATCGAATCAGGAAGAGCTGCATAAATTAGAAGATTTTATAGAGCAAATTTCAGATATGTATAATGTGAATAGTAATTATTATTCCAATATACTGGTTGCGCTCAGTGAGGCTGTAACGAACAGTATTGTTCATGCCCATAAGGAAAATGAAGAATTAGAGGTGCTTATAAAGTTTGAAGCAAAGCATAAAGGCTTATATTTTTCTGTTACCGATCAAGGCAGCGGTTTTGATTTTGATAACTACCCCGACCCTACTGATGTTTCGGTGAAAAATTTTGAGGAATTAGGTACTGGCTTATATTTGATGAAAAACTTAAGTGATACTATTAATTATAATAATAAGGAAAAAACCGTTGAATTAGGGTTTAAAATCAGTAGTATTAATAAGGAGTTGGCTGTTTCTCGCACCGCATCATTACAAGAATATTTCCAAACGAATAAAAAACAGGTTAAAGCACATTAATGTGGCCATACAATATTTAAACCAACATCCTACACTCTCTGTTCCTGCCAACGAAAATTTAACTATATGGTTATTGGATACCATTGAAAAAGAAGGCTTTGTGTTTGGTAAGCTTTCTTATACTTTTTATACCGATAAGGAATTACTCCAAATAAACAAAAAGTTTTTGAACCACGATACTTATACTGATATTATAACATTTGACTATAATAATAATGATGTTGTTATAGGTGAAATATTTATTAGCTTGGATAGGGTTTTAGAAAATTCAACAAAGCTTCATACAGATTTCAAGGAGGAATATTATCGTGTTTTGATACATGGATTATTGCATTTGCTAGGATATAAGGATAAGGAGAAAAGTGATAAAATTCTAATGACTCAAAAAGAAGATTATTACCTATCTTTGCTGCCGTCTTTTATATCGGATTTATAAGCTCTTTTTGATATTAAAGCATTATTACTATTTAGTTAAACCGTTTAATAGACTAGTTTCACGTGGAACCTAATTTGAATATGTTTCCTATTTATGATGTTATTGTTGTAGGCGCTGGTCATGCCGGTAGTGAAGCAGCAGCAGCAGCAGCTAATCTTGGCTCTAATACGCTTCTTATCACCATGGATTTGAATAAGATTGCACAGATGAGCTGTAACCCCGCCATGGGTGGTGTTGCGAAAGGACAAATTGTTAGAGAAATAGATGCTTTAGGCGGATATAGTGCTATTGTTACAGATAGAAGCATGATTCAATTTAGAATGCTTAATAGGTCTAAAGGTCCCGCCATGTGGAGTCCTCGTGCACAAAGTGATCGTATGCGTTTTTCGGAGGAATGGCGTAATATGCTAGAAGAAACTGATAATTTAGATTTTTGGCAAGATAAAGTCACTTCTTTGATTATTGAAGATAATATTATAAAAGGCGTAAAAACCCAGATGGGTCAAACGATAAGATCAAAAGCTGTGGTTCTGACCAATGGAACATTTCTAAATGGTAAAATGTTTATTGGCGACAAGGTATTGCGTGGTGGAAGAATGGGAGAGAAGGATAGTAAAGGTATCACGGAACAACTGGAACAAATTGGATTTAGAGCTGATAGAATGAAAACCGGAACACCAGTTAGGGTAGATGGAAGAACAATAGATTATTCAAAACTAATGGAGCAGCCTGGCGATGAGGAGGTTGGAAAATTCAGCTTTTTGGATACGCCCAAGTTGATAAAGCAACGCTCTTGTTATTTGGCTTATACTAATTTAGGGGTTCATGAAACAGTTAAGACTGGCTTTGAGTTTTCTCCTATGTTTACAGGAAAAATAGGTGGAGTAGGTCCAAGATATTGCCCTAGCATAGAAGATAAAATAGACCGGTTTAGTGATAAAGATAAACATCAACTTTTTGTAGAACCAGAAGGGTGGAAGACGATAGAATATTATATTAATGGATTTTCATCATCTTTACCAGATTACATACAGTTACAAGCTTTAAGAGGCATACCGGGTTTTGAAAACGCAAAAATATTTAGACCGGGTTATGCCATTGAATATGATTATTTTCCTCCCGAACAACTTAAATATACCCTAGAAACTAAGCTTGTGGAAGGTTTGTATTTCGCTGGTCAAATAAATGGGACAACAGGCTATGAAGAGGCTGCAGCTCAAGGTTTGATGGCAGGTATAAATGCGCATCAAAAAATCAATAGTCTTAATGATTTTGTGCTTTCGCGAAGTGATGCCTATATTGGGGTTTTAATTGATGATTTAATAACAAAAGGGGTGGACGAACCCTATAGAATGTTCACTTCTCGTGCAGAATATAGAATACTATTGAGACAAGATAACGCAGATTTTCGTTTGACAAAGAAATCGTTTGAATTAGGTTTGGCCTCTAAAGAAAGAATGGATAAGGTAGATCTGAAAATGAATAAAGTGAGTCTATTGATTAAATTTTTGAATAAGAATAGTGCAAATCCGGATGATATTGAAGATTATTTGAAGTCTATCTCTAGCAACATTCTTAAGCAAAAAACACGCTTTGCTCAAATATTACTCAGACCATTGGTTACTTTAAAAGCTTTAATTGCTTATTCTGAAAGTCTTAAGCAATTTGTGGATTCTAATGATATTGATAAAGAAACTCTTGAAGAAGCTGAAATTCTGATCAAATATGAAAGATATATTGAAAAGGAAAGAGAGCTGGCTGAGCGTTTGAAAAAATACGATGATATGATGCTAAA
>JAOZUW010000003.1:10673-49057 GCA_029938465.1 Bacteroidales bacterium
CTTTAGTTTATATTCTTGTGTAAAATGCAAATTTGTTTTTACTAATCCGAGACCCCAAGAGCAAGAGCTAGGACGTTATTATAAAAGTGAAGATTATATCTCACATAGTAACGCCAAAAAAGGATTGTTTGCCTGGATTTATCAGACGGTAAGAAATTACACATTGCATAAAAAATACCAATGGGTAGTTGAAAAAAAGCAAGGCGATAAAATACTTGATATTGGCTGTGCTACTGGGCAATTACTAAGCGAATTTAAAGATAGGGGTTGGTCGTGTACTGGAGTAGAACCCGACCCCGATGCTAGAGCGTTTGCTGAGAAAGAGTACCAGCTCAAGGTTGTTGCACAAGAAGAAATGAATTCCTTAGCAGATGCTTCTTTTGATGTAATAAGTATGTGGCATGTTTTAGAACATGTAGCAGATTTGGATCAACGAATGAATGATTTGAAACGCTTGATAAAGGCGAATGGGTTTTTATTTATTGCCCTACCAAATATTAATAGTTGGGATGCAAATCACTATAAAGAATATTGGGCAGGCCTGGATGTTCCACGGCATTTATACCATTTTGGAAAAGAAAATGTGATTTTTTTATTTCAAAAATATGGTTTTGAATTAGTCGAAATTAAACCTTTGAAATTCGATGCCTATTATGTGAGCCTATTATCAGAAAAGTATAAAAACAACTTCTTCTATTTTGTTTCTGCATTTTTTAAAGGTTTTTATTCTAACTTAAAAGCCAAGAAAAATACACCTAATCACTCTTCATTATTATATATTCTAAAACCGTTAGTTGTATAATAGGTCTTTTTCAAGTATAAATCTGTCATTTTAGCTTATATTTCCCGCTTACGTATAAAAATGTATTGTAGAGTATGTTGGCGTTAAATATCAGAAATAGTTACTTAAAACGGAAAGGTTTTATAATGAACTGTATATTAAACATATACAGGTGATTATTTGGTTAATGGAAGGCTTTTATTCAAAAACAGCAATAAACAACGGAACATTATGGTTGAGCCTCTTTCTTTTCTAATAATCTATTGGATACAAAATTCCTACCTATTGTGATATTAGTATTAAATTAAAAATAATAAATTTGCCATAAAAAATATTTTCTATGAAATCACTAACAGGAATAACTGCATTTATTATTGTTCTATTCACCATGCCTCTCGGACATGCTGCAATGATATTGATGGAAAAAGGTTTTGGGCATGAACATGTTTATTTAGCGGCTATTATTTTGGGTTTTATAGGTTTAATAATGCTTGTTATTGGGGTTGTTTCTTCCAATGAAACTAAAGCTACTTTTCTGGGTTTATTTGCTGGCTTATTTATTTGGACAGGTTGGATAGAATTTGCCTTTGTGTATTATGCTAATCGTTATGGAGTAGAACCGCTTATGGTTAATGGCGAAGTAGTAACTAAACCTGAATATTTAATATTACCTTCGTCTGTTGGATTTTGGGCTATTTTGATGATATATTATTTTTTGGGCTCAAAAACAGGTTGCCAGTTTTTTAATTGGTTTAAGGAGAAATTAAAATATACTCAAACGGTTGAGCTGAAACCTTCTTCTAGGAACATTGCCATGACGACCCTGATGGAGCTAACTGCACTTTTATGGACCTTTTATTTGGTTTTATTGTTTGTGTACGATGATCAGTTTTTTGGTGATAGACATATCATAACTTATATTGTGGCTTTTGGTTCTTTATTTTGGTCTATATATTTGTTCCGCAAGCTCATCAAAATACAAAAAATGGCATATGCCATACGTTATGCTATTCCTACAGTTATTATTTTTTGGAATTTTGTTGAAATATTAGGTAGGTGGGATTTCTTTAAAGAAATTTGGGTAGAGCCACAAGAATATTGGCTTGAAATGCTCATTATTGCATTGGTGTTTTTGGCTTTATTAGTGATAAGTTTAATGGAGCGGAAAAAGAAAAAGCAAGATTTAGGAAACCAATAAATAATCTATTCCTATACGGTAATCTCTAGCCTCTAGAAATTCTTGAATTTGTTTACGGGCCTTGTCTTCCTTGATATAACAGAGTATAAAAAGGTGACCAGGATTAGGAATATCTTTATAGTAAATCACATCGGTAGAAAGCTGTCGTTTTTTATGAATGTCTATATAATTTTCAATAGTAATGTCGTATTTCAGAAGAAGCTTAGCTCTTTGCCGTGAAATGCGGCTGGCACCCCAGATGACTACTTTTGGAAAAAACGGATTATTCTTTTTTAGCCAATTAGCCAAATACAGGGTTTTAATATTATAAAAGGCCAAATCACTGTAAATAGGATGTGTACGTGTTAGTCGAGATGATGAATCATACCAATGTAAAATGGTTTCAGGTAACTTTTGCATTAGGACACCTTTGCTTAGCCAGCGGAGCCACATTTCATAATCTTCTGGGAAATCACCATTTTTATACATGCCATATTTTTTTGCAATAGAATTTCGCCACATGGCAGATGGATTGATTATGGGTGATTCTACAAAGCGGTGATTATAGATTTGTTGTGGCGTTTTTAAGCTATTTGCCCATTTTACATAGCGAGCAAAACCTTCGGTATTTTTCATATGGCTAATATATTTTACTAGACCCGAAACGACACCCACGTTTTCATTTTGATCTAAAAAAGATTTTTGTAAATCTATGCGCTTGGGTGGGGCATAATCGTCGGCATCCATTCTGCAAACATATTCTCCTTGAGCTATATTACTACCTGCGTTGGATGCAAATACCACACCTTGTTTTTTCTCCTTAATGAGTATAAAGCGGGTATCTATATCCATAATAGTTTGGGCTATTTGAATACTATTATCTGTGGAATTATTATCTATTAAAATACACTCGAAATTCTTATAGGTTTGTTGAGTAATACTATCTAATGCTCTTTCTAAAGTAGATTCGGCATTATAAAAAGGCAATACAATGCTTACTTTGGGTTTATTCATTTTGTATGGAACTTAATTTATTAGAAAGGATTATCCTTTTGGCGTCCTTCCTTATTCCATTCTGGTATATGGTGTTTGTCAGGATCATTTTTTATGATCTCTGTTTTCCAATATTCAGGATAACCCGGACTTAAAACTCCTCCACTATCTGGTTTTATGTATCCATCATTATATTTTGCTATTAGTTTATAAGCCAGCGTATTCCATTGTTCTAAAAGCAGCTCAGAACGACTATTCACATAGTTTTGTAATATTTTGGTTCGATCTGCTTCTGCTGCTTTTTGATATGCTATTTTTACACTATCTTGTTCTATAATAAATCTGTTTTCCAATTGATCTTGAGTTTTTTGAATATCTTTAATCATATAGGAATATTTTAGGTTGGCATAATTGCTTACAAAATTCATGGCCCACCACATGGAGCTGGGGTCGTATTGTCGAATATTGCCTTTTCTATAGGAGTTTGGAGTTTCATCAATTCCCATATAAATGGGTAGATAGCAAGTAAAATAGGTGTCATCAAAGCCAAACCAACAAACACCACCCAAATCGTTAGGCAAATTTCCTTGCGCCTGAGCAATAAACGAAAAACATGTATTATAAGTAGATATAGGGCGCTCCCAAGAATAGGTTTTATTATTTTGTTCCCAACTTAAAGGGCGCCAGCGTTGGGGAGTACCAAAGGGACCCGCCTCTAGACCTTGTGTCATATCTATTTCGGTGCCCTCATAATGATCACGCACTAAACCCATTACATCTTTAAGGCTTAGTTTTTTTTCAGGGAAAATATACAGAGGATACCTTTGACTACCCTGTTTACCTCTATGATAGTCTGAGGAAAAATTCTGTTCAGGAGCAGCTCTTCTAAACAGGCTCCAAACTCTACTTTCGCAATAACGTAATCGATCCGGAGATAAAGGATTATAAGCTAAATTAAATGCAAAATCTTGTCCGCTTTTCGGGTCGTAATATCCCTTTTTTATGGCGAAGTTAATCACATCATTACTGTACAAACAATTTTCTGGGTCATCCAAGGGAAATGTACCTATTCGAGCCTTATTGGCATGAGCAGAAATAGCGCCATCAGGTATTTTTACGGCCACCCAATTTGCACCAAGCTTTCCTTCTCCTTTGCCAATCATTTCAAGAATCCAAGCCTCATTTGGATCAATGATAGAGAAACTTTCACCTTCGCTACCATAGCCATATTTTTCTACTAAAGTTGTTATAACTTCTATAGCTTCACGGGCTGTTTTGGCTCTGTCTAAAGCTAAGCTCATCAAATGCCAGTATTTTAAAGCATGTTTTTTATTCCACAAATTCTCTCTACCAGTAAAAGTAGTTTCACCTATGGCTAACTGATATTCATTCATTTGAAAACCCAACTTTTTATAAGTTTCTGAGGGTTGTGGTATTTCTAGGTATTCATCAGTTCCGGGTAATTTAAATTTAATAACATCTCCTTTTTGATGACTTTCTTTAGATATCATATTTAAGTGATATAACCACTCACCATCATTGGTGTAAACCATCATGGTAGATCCATCAGCACTAGCTCCTTTTGTTACAATTAAATTAGTACAAGAAAAGCCAAAAGTCCATAAAAACAGGCTGAATAGTAGTATGATTTGTTTTTTCATAAGAAATTGTTTTTGGCTAAAATAAGAAAAATTAGAATGAAGAGAATCACTTTTGTGGGCTGTTTAAAAACATTTTAATTTGATGATGGATATATCAGCGGCTTTCGTAACTTTGTGTTTTAAAACCACAGATATGGCAGTAGAAATAATAAAAGTAAGTAGCTCTTCAGAAGTAAAACAATTTGCTAAGCTTCCTTTTCAGCTTTATAAAACGAATAAATATTGGGTGCCACCTATTATAAAAGATGAAATAAAATCTATAGATGCTGCGCAAAACCCTGCTATGGAATATTGTGATAGTGCGTTTTGGTTGGCAAAAAAAGATGGAGATATTGTTGGAAGAATAGGAGCTATTATCAATCATAAATACAATGAAAAAGTAGATGAAAAGCTAGGCCGCTTTAGTCGTTTGGAATTTATTGATGATCAGGAAGTTTTTGAACAGCTTATGAATACAGCTGTAGCTTGGTTAAAAGATAAGGGCATGCAAAGAGTTCATGGTCCTCTTGGATTTTCAAATCTTGATACTCAAGGAATGTTAATTGAGGGTTTTGATCATTTGCAATCTGTCGCTTCGGTTTATCATTTACCTTATTATAAAAAACATCTGGATGATTATGGTTTCGAGAAAGAAATTGATTGGGTAGAGTTCAGGCTTACACTAGGAGAGAAAGCTATTAACAAAGCGACTAGAGGAGCAAAACTCATTAAACGCAGATATGGTTTTGAAGTGGTACGTTTTAATAAATCATCAGAAATGCGCCCTTATGTAAAGAATTTATTTGCTATTTTAAATGATGCCTTTGTAAAACTGCCTTATGTTACTCCTTTTAATGATAAGATGGTAGAGTTATATGCTGAGAAATACTTTAAGGTGATCAATCCAAAATACGTCCGAATGGTTAAAAAAGAGGACGATGTTGTGGGTTTTGTTGTAGCAGTTCCTTCTTTATCGGAAGCCATGCAAAAAGCTAATGGTAAATTATTTCCTTTTGGTTTTGTTCATATTTTAAGGGCTATGAAAAAACCAGAGGTTTTGGATTTTTTCTTAACAGGTGTAAAACCCGAATATGATAAAGCTGGTGTAGCAGTCATTTTATTCGCTGAAATACAAGAGGAGATGGCTAAAGCTGGTATTGATCAAATGGAGACAACCGGTATTATCGAGACAAACCACAATGTAATCAGTAATTGGAAAAATTACGAACATATTCAGCATAAACGTCGCAGGTGTTTTGTGAAGGATGTTTGATCTTCCTATGAAGAATAAGCTACTTTTTTTTAGAGATTTTTTTGTAATACTTTAAACCTTCCTCGGTAGCAATACTTCTAATTAATGCGTCAAACATAACTTCAAAGAGGGTTTCAAACGAAAACTTTTCTGGTGGGAAAAATTCATAGTTATGCATATCTGCTAATCTACTTAAGTATAATCTAGAGATTAATTCTATACTTAAATCTGAGCGATACATTTTTTGTTTAATACCCTTTTGTAAGTTTATTTGTATTTTATCAAAAATAAAGACTTGTCTTTTTTTGAGATGGTTGGCATATATTTTTGGGAAAAGCTCTTCTAGTTCGCTTGAATAGGAGGGGGTTATATATTCGTATTTTGCAGCTAATTCTTTACTTACGGTCATCATAATGTCAATAGCATTTTCGTCATCAAAATTATAAGTATTAAAGATATTACTAAAAGCCTGACGCTCAAACTCTAGTAATTTAGAGATTAACATATCATCGTTAGGAAAGTAAAATTGCAAATCCCCAATTGATATTTTCAATTTAGAGCAAATACTTTTCAAATTGATATGTTCTACTCCATGAGAAATAAGAATGGCTCTTATATCTGTTAAAATATCATTGATATCTTTATGCATGCTTTATTGTTTTTGATATTGCAAAAATAGCAAAATAGTTTAGGTATTAAGTAATGATGAAGAAATCCCCAATATCGTCTTTAGTCAGAATTAAGGATATTGGTATAATTCTAATCAAGGTTTGTATAAGCTTATTTATTTCACCAGCAACATTTTCTTCTGTAAATGGTAATTTCCTGCTCTTAATGAGAAATAATAAACACCAGAAGATAGATGATGGTCATTGGTTTGTAAACGATAAATATGTTTACCAACATCTAATTTTTCATTATGAATTAAAGTAGCTACGGGTCTTGAAAAGACATCATACACAATTAAACTCACTTCTTGTGGGCTTCTTAATTTGAAAGATATTTGTGTGGATTCGTCGAAAGGATTCGGACTGTTTTGTTGCAAACTAAAAGGAATTTCTTCTAAATCTTCTTGACCTACAATATTTTCATTAACCAAAGCGGTAACAATTTTTGGAGAGCTTCCTTCCAGACGGTTCCAAATAGGTCTTATTACATTATTGTGTGCGGAGATATTGTTGTAATCGCCAAAGAAAGTGCTGGAGTAGGGTAAGAAAGGGCCTTCGCTTACTTTAAAATTTAAGAAGCTTTCACCGCCATCTGTACTTACCGCCATATATACATCGGTATTATTATCATTATAATTACGTCTGTCATAAAAAACAAACCAGATATAACCCGTTATTTGATCTACTGCCATCCAAGTAAAAAACTGTTGATTTCCAGCAGGATCGTCGTTTACACGCCTTCGCTCACCCCAGCTTTCACCACCATCAGTTGATTTTAAAAACCAAATATCTGTATCATCGCTACCGTTTCTTTGGTCGCTCCAATTGATATAAATATCACCATAATAATCCCCAGGTGATAAGTTACAACAAGTAATAGGCATTCCATTACATCTGGATATTCCAGGTATATCAAAATCCCAGCCGGGAGGAATGTCTGACACGAAAATATCTTCATCTAACCAAGTTATTCCCTCATCTAATGATTTATCAAAAACAATGCCTACTGGTCCAGCCCAACTTACATAAATCTCACCATTGGGTCCAACAGCCGGAACGGCACCTTCTGTAGTATTTCCACTATCAACACAATCGCCCGAAACCTCATTTATTTGCAGTGCTTCGCTCCAGGTTTCGCCATTATCGGTAGATTTAGAAAAATGAATATTGGAGAAATCATTGGGTGAGGAGCTATTATATACATCAAACTGAGTCCAGGTTACATAAATGTTATTGTTGTTGTAATCTACCACAGGCCAGTGTTTGTCTTGCATTTTAGTACCATTGAGCCCCATATAGGTTCCTTGTGACCAGCTCTGACCAGCATCTGTTGATTTTTGACAAACAATTCTGTCAATCCAGTTCCCATCATCAGGATTAGACAAATGGAAATAATAATAATCACCTTCACCATCTACTACAATTGCAGGATCGCCATAAACACCATAAGGAGAGTTTAAGCTTCCAGTATTCCACGAAAAACCGCCATCTGATGAATAATAATATTTATCCAAAATAGCACCAGCAATGATCTCATCGGTATTGTTAGGGTTAACAAAAATGGATGGCTCTGATAGCAAGTAGGTTCCTTCTGCTATAACAACATTCGTATGTTGTGCCATTATTGTTGACATGGAAAAAATCAACACCGCCAATAGAAATTTTGTAAATATTTTCATGCTTTAGTCATTTTATTACAAGAAGGCATAAAAGTACAAAAAACTTACGTTCTGTTAGTTTTCTAGTAGAAACTATCTAATCTGAGCAGCCCGACTCATTAAACTTCTATAATTATAAAAAATCGTTTGATTTTTTGTTGCTCCTATTTTTATATTCTGGGTTTCTTGTTGTCCATTTCCGGTGGCGGAAAAAATGATGTTATTATCACCATTTTTTAATGGGATTCTACTGTAGCTTATTTGGTAAGGAAGCGTTTGCCAGTTACGTGTGTCTGCCTGTTCTGTAAGCGCATTAAGTATACCAACTGCTGTACCAATATCTTGGTTTTCATGGCGAATAGCTTCTTCTGTCGCTTTTTTCGCTGCAAATCGAGTAATACTACTTACCAATTCTCTTAACATTCTGTCGTTTAAAACTTTAAAAGAGATGGCATTGATGTCTTCTGCTAATTCTAAGGAATAGGCTTGCTTATTTATTGTTAGTTGAGCTTTAGTTAGTATTATAGGTCTTTCTACATATTTTGGAAAGGCGATTCTAAACACTTCTAATTCAGAAAAACCTGTTTTTTCTTGGGAGCTCAAATTCCCAATATATATGGGAAAAGACAAACCCATTTCTTCATTGGTAAAAGTTACAAACCCACCCTGGCTACTTACTTTTGTAAAATTTATGGTCCATTGGTCTTTCACTGGTCCAAAACCATTTTCCCAAAAGAAGACCATTTGTGCCTCTGTATTCTTGTGTTTATAGGTCATGTGAAATTCCTTTTCAAACCTTCTAAGTTCAGAAGTCAACCCACTTTGATAGGCGGTGCGTAGCAAATCTTTTTTTAACTGAGTAGGAGTAGAGATATTAAATTGAGACACATAAATATCTTTGTAAGTTTTATGGGCGTTTCGGTAGGCTATAAAGGCATTATTAGCATCACCCGAAGCGTCGTAGATTAAACCGATAAGAATATGAGCAAAGGCATCATCGCTATATCTATTGTTTTTCCCCTTGTATTTGTCATTTAACTCATATAGTTTTTGAGTTATTTTTCGAGCCTCTACTAGAGCTCCTTCCAGATCGTTTAATTGTAAATAATTAATAGCTTTATAGTAGTTTATCAAAGTGTTTTCAATATTCTCGGGAAAATAGGGTTTAATACCTGGATTACTTAGCATTGATAGGGCATCTAAAGCATAGTTTCTATTAAAACTCTCAATATAGTCATCGGCTTTATTTAAGAAGAGATTACTGTTTTTAGAATCTCCTGTCATATGCTTTGTCCAGCCCATACTCGAAAAATACAAAAACCTATTTTTCCCTTGTTCAGGATTTTTCTCACTGCTAAGTATCTTTTCAGCTTTATCAAAATCGCCCATTTGAGCATAAGATTGAAAGTTATTCATTTTTTGATAATAGGAAGCACAAGATCCAAAAAAAAGTATAAAACCAAAAGCAAATAGAATTTTAGAAGAATAGGATAACATATAAATGATGATAAATTCTAAGTTAGAAATTTCAAAAGTACAACTTAAATATGCATTTTTAGTGCCCTAAATTACGATATGCATAAAAAAAGGCAAGGCCCAAGCGATTTTTTAGAAAATTTATTATGCATGCATATAAATATTTTATAATTTAGCAGATCGAAAAATTAAGAATGCTTGATACTTGGCATTAGAAACCTAAAACGACATATAAATGATAGATTTTGAATTTTCAGAAGAACAAATTATGATTCAACAAGCAGCAAGAGATTATGCTCAGCGTGAATTGATAAAAGATGTAATAGAAAGAGACGAAAAAGCCGAGTTTCCTACTGAGCATATTAAAAACCTGGCAGAATTAGGTTTTTTAGGAATGTTAGTAGATGAAAAATGGGATGGTGGAGGCATGGATACTGTTTCCTATGTTTTGGCTATTGAAGAAATTTCAAAAATTGACGCTTCTGTATCGGTAATAATGTCGGTTAATAATTCTTTGGTTTGTTATGGATTAGAGAAATATGGCAATGATGAGCAAAGAGAAAAATATTTAAAACCTTTGGCTAGAGGTGAAAAAATTGGGGCCTTTTTATTATCAGAGCCAGAGGCTGGTTCCGATGCTACCAAACAAAGAACTATTGCCGAAGATAAAGGTGATTATTATTTGGTTAATGGAACAAAAAATTGGATTACTAATGGAAATTCAGCTTCTACTTATATTGTTATAGCACATACTCATCCAGAAAAAGGACACCGTGGTATCAACGCCTTTATTGTGGAAAAAAATAGTCCCGGCATTAGTATTGGGCCTCACGAAAAGAAAATGGGAATGCGTAGTAGTGATACTCATTCTGTGATGTTTACTGATGTGAAAGTACCTAAAGAAAATCGAATAGGAGAAGATGGTTTTGGTTTTAAATTTGCCATGAAAACCTTAGAAGGAGGTCGAATTGGTATAGCTTCACAAGCTTTAGGTATAGCTTCTGGTGCTTTTGAAAGAGCTTTACAATACTCTCAAGAAAGAAAAGCATTTGGAACGGAAATATTTAATCACCAATCTATCGCTTTTAAACTCTCAGATATGGCTGTTAAAATTGAAAATGCTCGTAATCTTTGTGTAAAAGCAGCTTGGCTTAAAGATCAGGGTAAACCCTATGGCACTGCATCGGCTATGGCCAAACAATATGCAGCTGATATTGCAATGGAAGTTACTACTGAAGCTGTTCAAATTCTTGGAGGCTATGGCTATGTGAGTGAATATCATGTGGAGCGTTTGATGCGCGAAGCTAAATTGACACAGATTTATGAAGGAACTTCAGAAGTGCAAAAAATTATTATTTCACGTTCTTTATTGAAATAGATAGATTAATAAGTATTAAACTTTAAATATATTTAAGATGAAAATATTAGTTTGTATAAGTAATTTGCCTGATACAACTACAAAAATCAAACTGAATAGTGATAGCAAAAGTGTTGATTTAAGTGGTGTGCAATGGGTAATAAATCCATGGGACGAGTTGGCCTTAACTCGCGCAATGGAGCTTAAAGAAAAATCAGGCGGAAAAATTGAGAAAATCACAGTGATTACTGTAGGAGATAAGATAGCAGAGCCTACTTTACGAAAAGCTTTAGCAGTAGGTGCTGATAATGCAGTAAGAATTGATGCCATTGCAAGTGACGATTATTATGTGGCTGCTCAAATAGCAGAATATGTTAAAAAGGAATCTTTTGATTTGGTTATGGCCGGAATAGAATCAAGTGATTACAATGGATCTGCTGTGGGTGGTATGCTTGCAGAATTTTTAGAGTTCCCTTCAATTTCTTCCGTTTCTTCTGTGGAATTGGAAGGAGATAATTTTGTAATGAAGAGAGCTATAGACGGAGGTACAGAGACCGTTACTACTTCATTACCAGCTGTAGCAATTGTGCAAAAAGGTATTGCTATTGATCCTAGAATTCCAGCAATGCGAGGTATTATGATGGCACGTAAAAAACCATTAACAGTAGAAGCTCCTGCCGATATTCAAGCCGTTTCGGAATTTGTGAATTTTGAAATGCCTCAGCCAAAACCACCAGTAAAAATGGTGGATGCTGAAAATGTGGGTGAATTATTCAGATTACTTCACGAAGAAGCAAAAGTTTTATAAACCAAAAAAAGGAAAGATTATGTCAGTATTAGTATATACCGAAAATTGGGATGGTAAATTTAAGAAATCTTCTTTTGAATTGGTTTCTTATGCTCATTCTATTGCAGAACAAAACGGAGGCGATACCATAGCTGTAACTATTGGTAATGTTGCCCAGGATGAACTAGAAAAATTGGCTTTTTATGGTGCTTCAAAAACAGTTACTATTGGAGGGGATACTTATAAAAACTTGGATAGTGCTGCTTATGCTAATGCCATTACAATGGTGGCTGAAGCACAAGCTTGTAAAATAGTGGTGATGGGTAATAATAATACCGGAAAAGGTATTGCTCCACGTATTGCTGTTAAATTGCAAGCAGCCTTGGTAAGTGGTGCTACAGCATTACCACAATCCTATGATCCCTTGACGATTAGAAAAAATGTTTTTAATGGAAAAGCTATTGGTTATCAGCAAGTAAAAAGCGATAAGGCAGTCATTACTCTGGCACAAAACTCTTATAAAATAATTGATGCAGCTCAAGCATTTCAAACAGAAGCTTTTGATGCGGCTGGTGTAGAAACAAATACACAAGTACAATCGGTAGATAAAGTAAGCGATAAGCTGTTGTTAACCGATGCTGAAGTAGTGGTTTCTGGTGGTCGTGGAATGAAATCGGGCGATAATTGGGCACCATTAGAAGAGTTGGCCAATGTTTTAGGTGCAGCAACAGCCTGTTCACGGCCAGTATCTGACGAAGGTTGGAGAGGTCATGAAGAACATGTGGGACAAACTGGTAAAATTATTGCTCCAGATCTTTATTTTGCTTTAGGTATTTCTGGTGCTATCCAGCATATTGCAGGTGTAAGCTCTTCTAAAGTGATTGTAGCTGTAAATACAGATGTGGAAGCACCAGTGTTTGAAACAGCCGATTATGGTATTGTGGGTGATTTAAAAGTGGTTTTACCAAAAATGGTGGAAGAGGCTAAAAAATTTAAAGCAAACAATTAATTATTATCGACAGGAAGTATAATTACGATAAGTTAAAAAGAACTGCCATTCAAAGGTGGTTCTTTTTTTCAAAAAAAGGCAATAAGAAAGCCGCCTGTAGGGCTACAAACGGCTTCTCGCATATAAACACATTTAACCAAATAAAAAAATATGAAAAAAACTACAACTTATAATAAGTTGCTTTCCTTAATTTAGTGCTACAAATATACAACAAAAGAGAGGCTGTGTCAAGTAATTAACAAATATTTATATTATGGTATTGGAATGCTTAATTAGGTTTGATTTATTCTTATAACATTTAAAGGGCTATTTATTCAAAGGTAAATCAATACCATAGCCTCGTTTTTTATCTTCAAATTTTAACAGTAGAGAAAAGATGAAGCCCAATAGACCCAAGGTAGCAAACATTATAATAACGGGTGTATAATTTAATGTATCAGGGTTTCCGGGGTTTGAAATATCCAAAATTAATCCGGATAGAATGGGGAAACCAAATAAGCCTAAATTTTGAATAGAGTACATCAGTCCATAAGCCGTTCCAATTTGTTTTTCCTGAACCAATTGAACCATAGTTGGCCACATAGCTGCTGGTATTAAAGAAAAGGAAATACCCAATAAAATCATAGGAATATGGGGTTGAAACATGGTAAAAGCAAAGCTTAAATGAATGATTAGTAATAAAGCTGAACCAAAAATCATAGCACTTGCGGCACGTCCGTATTTATCTATTAAAAAACCAAAAACAGGTGTAAAAATTAATGTTCCCAATGGCAAAAGAGAGGTGATTTCACCACTTTGGATGCTTGAAAAACCAAACTTGTGATAAAAGAAATCGGGAGCAAAAGCCATAAAGGGGAAAACAGCGGAGTAAAAAGTAACGCACAATAAAGCAATATATATAAAAGCAGGATTTTTAAGAATGTTTCCAATATCTTTAAACGAAAAGTCCTCTTTTTCTTTCTGAATATTGTCTGCTTGTATTTCCTTATCGTAACGAATATCCATCAGCATATATACCATAAAAACTAAGAGTCCGGCCAATACCAAAACAGCAGCAAACCATATGGCAGTACTTAAATGTGTTCCTCCTTCCGAAATACGAGGAGATAGTTGTAATGCAGCAAAAGTACCCAATCGACCAAAGCCAACTTTTAAGCCAAAAGCTAAAGCCAAGTCTTTGCCTTTAAACCATTTTACAAGAATTTTACTTATAACTACAATACTTGTTTCGGCGCCTAATCCGTAAAAAAACCGGCCTAGTAGCATCATTTTTAATTCAGCAGAATAGGAGGGTAAAAACGAGCTAAAGAAAGCATATCCAGCACCACCATCAGAATAGTAATGCGAAGCACCATAGGCGGTTAAAAGAGCACCAAATGCCATAAAACCTACAAAGACGAATCCTGTTCGGCGTATACCAACTCTATCTAATATCAAACCACCAATAACGGCCATTAATAAAAAGGTATTGGGAATAGAGTAGAATGAAACAAAAAGACCATAGTCCGTATTGCTATATCCAAACTCTGTCATCAACTGATCTTTCAGTGTAGAAAAAGCATCGTAAAAATAATAGTTTACCGAGAGGATAAATCCGGTAAGGATTAAAATAACCCACCTAAAGCTTTGCGACTGACTGAATTTGAATTTTAGTTGATCCATTATTTCTATTTTTTACTTAGAGAAATATTATTGTGGTCAGCTTATTTGTGAAGCAAACTTAATAAGTTTTGCTAGCTAATTAGTGAATTTCCCAAACTTCTACCAATAAGTATTTGTGAAATGATTTGGTGATATATGGATCATCAGAGTTTATTTTGCCCAAATCTTCATCTTTTATATAATCAAGAACGTGATATGTTTTCCCTTTTTCTAAACCTCTAAACTCAAGTTTTCCATTCCATTCATCGGCATAAAAAGCATAGTATAAAGTATCTTGTTTTCGGATAACATGTGTTTCTGGTTTATCGAAACCTATATCATATAATTCTCCTAAATAATCTTCTTTAGAGAGCATTTTTTCATTATATAAAGCTATCCATTTCTTCCATTTTTTTTCTTTTTCAGTGGTTAACAGATAACTGGCTTCGGCTTGGGGGTTGTCCTTTGGCCAAGTGAATTTGCTTCCCAATACAGCTCCAATACCAAAAGAAGAGGCAAAATCTTCACCACCATCACTTAGCTCAACATGATCACCATAATAGGCTGTTTTGCCAATAAGAGCTTTATATACTTTACCTTTAAGGCGTATTTGCCAGCTACTCAAGGGATCAGAGCTTACGGCTTGGTTCATATATGCCATATTATAAAAACTCATACAACAGCCACATGGGCAATTTTCAATTACTGCATGCGGTTTTATTTGAGTAGCTGTTTTATAAATATCTTTAAAAAATTCGGGTAGTTGCTTTACAGCTAACTCTGGATTGTCCTGATTATGTGCTGGATTATAATCAGGAGGAACGGCATTCATATGTTGTCCGTCCATTTTTAAACCATCAAAGTCCCAATCTTTAAGAAACATATTTATAACATTTTTGGTATGTTGCTTGGTTTTTGGTGATAGAGGCGACATATACCAACTATCCCACCAAGTAATAAAACGTGGTGACCAATCTTCGTTAAAAAGAAGAATGTCTTTATCGTTTTTTAATAAGGGTGTACAAGGGTCAACAGCCAAGGGAGCCCACCAAAGTTTAGCTTTTAATCCATAGGAGTGAATGGTCTTTACTAAATCTTTCATTTGTTGTTCTCCTTTTGGGAACTTTTGCATATTTACCATCCAATCGCCTTCTGCTTTTTGAAAACCATCGTCTAATACTGCCCATTTAAACCCCAGTTCTTTAACTTTGGGTAGCGTTCCTATAATTTCATCTACTGTAAAATTACGTTCATAACCCCAAGCACACCAAACCGCCTCGTATGCAGATTCTTCTGAATCAACAAATTTTATTCCTTTGTTTTGCATATATGTTGAAAATTGCTTTAATGATTTAAAACAATCCCCATTGTGAACCATCACAAATGATTCTATTGTGTTTAGGCTGTCGCCACTTTCTAAAATATAAATATTTGGGTATTCTTTTTCTAATCGTAGCTTAGCGTGTTCCGATGATTTTTTCATTTCCAAGGGGAAAGAAACCAGTTCGGGTGTTAGTGAGGTATGACCAATGGTTAATCCTACATCAGAACGCCATAGATCAAGAACAGGTATACCTCCGCCATAATCGCTATCGTTCATTCCCATATAGTTTTGCTGCTTGAAACCAGCTTGAACAGGTAAGATCCAGTCGGCACGAGCACTTGTTGAGCTACCCTGAAAGGACCAAAAAACAGAGTCGTGTGGGTTTCTTTCTATGGAATAATCATGCTTAACCCATTTGTTAATCATGATATCTTTAGGAGAGTCGTTATAATAAGTTAATTGAAAAATAGCCATATCAGGGAAGTTGGGATAGGATTTAATGGTCATTTTCTTTTTGATGGTATGCCCTTCAAAAACCGTTTCTCCATGAAATTCATATTCTGTAACTTTCCCTATAAAATCAATTATTTCTTTTTGGTGGTATGATATCAACCGAAAATCGTCTATTTTTTGATTGCCGGATATTAAATAATCGCTATTCGACCAGTTTGCTAATAATATATCGCCATTACTGATCTTTGTTTGCATTCTGTCATTAACATTAATTTCGAGTGTATTATTTTTAATGGTAGTTGAAGAATCTCTTAGAGAACATGAAGAAAAACCAATATTTAAACTTAAAGTAACAAGCCAAAAAGTAATGCTGTTTAATTTTTTCATTGGATGATAATTTTTTGAGTTTGAAAAAAGTTTTCTGCTTGGAGATAAATAATATACATTCCGGAATCAAGCTTATTAGTTGCTATCACGCATTGATTGGTTAATGAAGTTGTTAGATATAACTTTCCGGATAAATTGTAAATACTTAAATTTATAGGCGTGTTTTGAAATGTTTCTATATGAAGAGGTTCATTATTTTTTAGTATGCTTGGGTATAACTTCACCAAGGTTTTTCTCTCTAATTGTTGTACATTAGAATTAAGTGTGCCAAAATAACCTATACGCTGTCCTTCAAGGATATAATCACTTTCTATTTTGAGTTGGGGATTATTGCCACCCGAAGGAATAAAAAATGTTTTTGTAGCATCATGATCCAGAAACCTTAATGATTCGTTAGCTCTAACGCCGTTAACACTTGGATAAGCATCGTAATAAATAGGGGCAGCGCCTTCGTTGGTGATTTCTACTATCGACGAATCGGCAGAAGCTTTAAACGAAATGATTTTAAAGCGATATCCGGTAGCCATGCTTGCTTGCTTTATTCTTTCAATAGTTTGGTATTTAGGCTGGTCAGCGCCTATCATATAAGTGATATGAAAACGTGCTGAGGCATCTTCAAAAGATTCGCCGTGAGCACCGTTGGGGAGATCAAGGACGTGTTCCTGATCGTAATTGGTATAGTAATTTAGTTCTCCTCCTGCAGGCGCTATTTGGTATCTGTTTCTATCGAAAAAATTCCAATTTAACTCGTTATACTGAGCATGTTCTGAACTCATAAAGCTGTCATCAAAAAGGCCAAATACAATATCCAACATTTCTGGTTGTTCTTCTAAGGGAGAGTATTTATTATCAGCTGCATCAATAGAGATACTCCAATAAGTATTGAGCCAAACACTATCTAAATGTTCAAAAAAGACAGTTTGAAATTCTTTGCTAGGAAAGGTTACCCCTAATTCAAAAGGGCCGTCATAAATATGATATTCGCCCCATAAGCCGAAGCCTACTTGAACAAAAGCCAAACGAGGATCCTGATCATATTTTTCGGCAAATTGAGTATAAAATTCCAAAGAAAAGCGTTTTAATTCTTCGTTTGTCCAATCGGGAAACCATGTGGTTTGTCCTTCTGAAACACCTTCAGTTTCATTATAGTCTGGGCGTTCTTTTATATAATCGGGCACCGATGTTTCTTGTCCCACATAAGCATAACGAAAGCGAAAAATGGCTTGATGATTACGCGAAGCAATATCGCTTAACTTTTCTTCTACTTTTGACCAATCATACACACCGCTATCGCTAACAATATCGTTGAATAGCATATAGGAAAACTCCAATGAAACGGCATCGGTATTGGTATAGCTACCTTGCCAAAAAACAATTCCTGTCATGGGTTGCACTTCCGTTATTTCTTGATCAATGGCAATATCAATAAAATCGCCTTTTGTTTGGCTTTGTATGCCAAGGCTTATAAGAGTGAGGATTAATAAATAGATATTTTTCATAATTTCTATATTCACGTTTTAAGTATTATTCAAGCATTAATCGTCTTCCAAAGATAATATAAACATAGAGGCTACTGCTAACCCCATACCTACTAAAATCATATAATGAGGGATTATTTGATACATTATAAGTGAAATAACAACCGTTATAACCGGTGCTACCGCATTTGTTAAAGGGCTTACCACAATAGCTTTACCATAACGGAAAGCAAAAACAATTGTAAGTGCTCCAATAGCGTTGAGTATTTGAATAGCAAAAGCCAAATATGGGCCATTAGCCGAATAGTTGATAGTCTGCGACCAATCAGTCATTAGCAAAGCTATTGGAGCTAGCATCAAACCGGTAATAGTCATATAAAAGAAAATACTTTCGGCTTTCATAGTTTTGTTGGCAAACTTCATAAAATAGGCTTGTAAGCCCCAAGCTAAGAAAACCAATAAGGCAAATACCAACCAACCATAACCACTTATTGTGGCTTCAGGATCTTGGAATGATAAAAAGGGAATGGCAATAAGAGCTAGTACTATTCCAACCCAACCCTTGGGGCTGGCTTTTTCTTTGAGGAAAAAAACGGAAAGTAAAATAGTGATAACGGGTGAGAGTGAAATAATGGGAAATATAAGATATGCAGGGCCGCTTACAATAGCTCCTGTTAATAAAGCCAATTGTCCTCCAGCACCAGTGAAGCCGATAATAAGCCCAAAAATAATGGACCTTTTATCTGTATCTAATTTCCAGTCAATCAATTTTAATGCTACCAAAGCAGGAATGATCATTGTTAAGGACCAAACCACATATATCAATGTTCCGGGAAATCCGGCATTGGCAGAAATTTCCGTTAACGCTCCCCAAACTCCCCAAAAAAGGGTGGTGATAAGAGCATAGATTAACCATAGTTTTTTCATTCTTTATTTTTTTGGTTGTTAAAACACAAGTTTATTTAACTAAATGTAGTTTTGTACTAGATTTTATCTCTCTTACTAACAATCGGTTTTTCAATGTTTTAGTATTAAATCACTATTAGTTTTCTTCTAATTATTTTTTTCTCTCCTCTCAGTTGAACAATATAAACTCCTTTTGATAATTCAGGATGGTAAACAGAAATGAATTTTTGTCCAGAAACCAAACCTGAAAAAACCTGATAAAGTGGTTTTCCATTAAAATCAAGAATTTGTATTTCTGTTTTTTGAGGAGCTAAACTATATAATTCAATTTTACTATGTTCCGTCATAGGATTTGGATATAATTTCATCTCTGTTTCAAACTCGTCTATGGAACTATTAGCACTTGGAATTAACCAACGAACAGCTGTTAGTGGTGAGCGCAAAATATCTCTAAAAGAAAACATTCGGTAATAATATACAGTGGTGCTATCCAAATTATGATCTAAATAGTACATCGTTGTATTTGATGGATTGACTAAGTTTTCAAAATGTGAACTGTCTCCTACAGAACGCTGGATAGTATAGCCACTCACGTCTGAATTAAACCACCACTTTACTTTTATGGTTCCATAGGGATCGTTTACAGATGGTATTAACTGAAAATTCTCAGGAGGACTTATGGTATTGAAATTTAAAAAGAAAACTTCTTCGTTTTCTTGTAGCATACTTTCCCTATTAATGCTAGCGAAGGTATAGAAACCTGCCACATCTGATGAAAACAAATCGGAATAAGTTAATTTGGCTTCTACAAACTGACCAGACAAAACGGTTTCTATCATTTTATCAAAGCTCCATTGATTTTCTGAATATGTAAATAACGAGTCATTGCTAATTTTGTATTGAAACTCACTTATGTTTTGATTGATATAAATTTGATAACTGTTTATTTCCTCTGACTGAAGAGAATAGTAGAAATCTGTAGAAGTATTATAAAACCGAAGTGCAGCCATTCCATTTTGATCTGCAGTAATTATAGGCTCTAAAAGATTCCAGTCTTCGTTTTCACCATCCAGGTTTATATCTACATATTCTGCGCCTTCACCATTTACTAGGACATAAGAAGAATAGGTAAAAGATGTGTGTCTCCTTCCATCGCTAAACTGGAGCCTATAATTATATCCATTACCATTCTCTACATTTATATCGGAATAGGCAAACTGATTTGCTTGAACGCTACTGAAAACATGTTCATAATCACCTCCATCTACCGAGCGTTGTAAAATAGCGGTTATGCCATTTGTTATAGGAGGAGCAGTCCAATAAACCACGACTCTGTTTGCGTTTATTTTAGCTTCTACAAAGGCAGGAGCAACTAGGAGTATGTTTTTCCTATAGTTTATAAAACCTTCGTTTTGAAAAGGTAAAAATGAGTTTGAATTTTCAGTAAAAGCAAGAGTTAAGCTGTTTTTCTCTAAATAACTATCCATTTGATTTGCGGCAAGTTTAAGTTCAATTACTGCATTGTTTTCTGCTGTTTCAACATCTTGGATAAATGTCCAATCCCATGAATTACCATCACCATAATAACTATAGAGGCTTCCGTTTTCTATCAAATAATCTGCACCGCTTTCTTGCCAATTGCTTGCTAAGTATCCGCTGCTTGAGGATTCATCGGTATTTAAAAACAGTTGCCATTCATTGCTTAAGTTTTCTCCACTAATTAAAAAGAAAAGGCTATCAGTGGTATTATAAACTTTAATTTTTTGAGCGTTTTGAGAAGATGTAGTATAGACTGAAGAAATATCGGACCAATCATCTGTTAAACCATCAATAATAATATGAATGTCTTCCTGAACTTCAGGGTTATTAGCTGAAAAAAAGCTCCCTCCTTCATATATTTCAGTAGTGCTTTCAGTATTTATTGAAAGAGTGTGTAACAGAGAGTTATAAGCTGTTTCAGATTCCCAAATATTTTCATTAGCTAATTGAATAGTGTATTCTATTCTGTTGTGTAGAGAATTCATAGGGTCGGGTAATTGCAAAAACATTTCATAATCACCCAAAACAATATCATTTGGTAAGCCAGCCTGAATATTTAAACGAATGGTATCTTGCATAGGCCAAAAACGAGGATCGGTTTGTACATAGTGGACGTATTCACTTCCTTCATTATTTCTTAGAATTATTTTCACATCACGAGGATTGGTAACATTGGCAAAACCATCATTATATAATTTCAGGTTTATTTGAACGCCACCCAAGGGTTTGCTTTCCTCAGTAATTAGAGCATCAATAAGTCTGTATCTATATCCTAGTCGTTTTTCAATTTCGGTATAACAACCGCCATCTATCCACTGACCAAAAACCCCTGAATGATAACCACGGTTGAGGTAAGTCCAATGAAAACGCTCCATTTCGTAAATGGCATTATCGCATTCTGATAAGGTGTTTTCGTTACAAGTTTCGCCACCAACCACGGTATATTTACTATCATCTTCTAAGTAGGCTTTTTCTAGATCGACATTCTGGTAGGTTCCATAGTCGGTAGTTGATGCCAAAAAACAATCGTTATGATGAGCAATACGAGCAATAGGAGTATCTTGATAGGCTTCCTCTGCTGTGATGGCAGTATAATCATCAATAGGAATCATATTTATTTTAAAGAATGGAGTACGTAATTGAATCATCCTTTGTGGAATGGCATCTAGCAAAGCATGTACTATATCTCTTCGCCAGCCCATTTGTTCCTCGTTAATATTACCTGGAGATGTGGAATAATAATCGGTATAAAACCATTCGCCCCAAGTACCAATAAATCCAGCTTGTATTGCAAAAATTATATCGGAGTTGGCTTGTAATACATGTTTTATTTGAGCAATATGGCCTAAGACTATATCAATGGGAGCGTCGCCATAAGGTGAAGTCTGTGTTTCGGTATAAGTAAAACGAGGGATAGCCTTTATTCCTGCTTGCCTAATAATAGCAAAATCGGAATGCATTTTACGCAAATACCAAGCTGGAATACTACTCGACACATAATCATCTAATGGAAAATTATAATAAACCAAGGAGATGTTTTCTTCTAATCTGAAGTTTATAAAATCTTCTAAATCTGCTTCGCTTACAGCATTATAGAATCCTCTTTCTGGATTTACAATAACGTTTTCGGAGGATTGGTATTGGATGAAAGTTTGGGCTTGAACGGTACCCATTATTATAAATAAAATAAGGGAGAAAAAAATACTAAGCTGTTTCATCTTTTTAATTTTTACATAATTAATTATGTCATTTTAGTGCTTCATCATCATTTTTGTAGGAGACAAAAATTTTGCCAAAACTACACTTTGTTGGTTTAATTTACTCCCAAAACATAGGGTTAAAGATATTCTTAATTATAAAGAGAAGCAAGAAAACAAGAGATATTTATCCCTTAGTTTTCTTACCTCTAAGTTTGGTCAATTTAGTTTGTGCCTCAATAAATCAAACTATAAACAATGAAAAAGAATTCACTCGTATTATCAAGCGTATCCTTTTTCAGTGCTTTTATTTATCTCATATCTAAGATGAAGCATGTTTGACGAGTACCACCTTCTTGTGTAGCATCAGGAATAAAACCAACTTCGGCCCAATCAGCGTTGCTTAAGAAATTACCTACTCCTATAACATCACCATCTAGTCCAGGAACTTTTGCTCTGTCGAAACCGAGTTCAGCTACTACATAGATACCATCTTGTTTGATAGTTCCCATTACGAAGGCATTTGCTGGCCATTCTTGTTCTTCCCAAGCCCACTCATCTGCGCCTGGTGTACCAATATACATGAATGTATATGAAGCTTGTTCTCCTGTAAAAGGTGCTGCTTCCACAAGATAATCAACACCAGAAGCTGGCCATAACCAAGATTTTGCTCCAGTTAAGCTATCATTATCAATGTCAAACATATAATCATTTTGGAATTCATCATCTACGCTTCCTTCAAACTTCAAATAAGCATAAATAAAATCAGCATCATAATCGAATTTTGCTTCAGAAACAATACCAGAATTATCACCTAAAGCCACGACATATTCTGCACCAGTTACAACATCCCAATCGGCTAAAGAATTATCTGTTAAATCAATTCTTGTCTTCTTGTCTACTTTTACAGCTGTAGAAATTGGATGTGTGCCACTTTGAGAATCTGTTACTGTAAGTGTTACAGTATATTCTCCTTTTAATTCATAAGTATGAACAGGATCTTTTTCGGTAGAAACATTACTATCACCAAATTCCCAAGCATAAGTTACAGTACCGCTAACATCACTTTCATTAGTAAATGTTACAGTTTTTCCATCTGCTACAAACGAAAACAAAGCTTCACCTGTAATAGCAGGAGTAGTATCATCGTCATCATCGTCTTTTTTACAAGCATTAAAGACCACACTTAGTCCAAATACCATCATTGCTAAAAATAAAAAATTTCTCTTTTTCATAATATTAAGTTTTAGTTGTTAATTAATTTATTAGTTGATTTATTTAATTTTCTAATTAATTCTGCACACACAATTCATTGGCTAATATCTCATCCACTGGTATATAATAAATAATTCGCGAATCGTCATAAGGGATTTCTAAGTTATCGTAGCCTGTTGGGCTTGTAGATAAATCGATATCAGGAGGTGTTAAACCTGCAATATGATATCCCCAATAATTTCTTTTAATGGTGCGGTGATTTCTAATTAAATCTGTTGCACGGAAGCCTTCAAAAGCCAACTCTCTGCTTCTCTCGTCTAAAACCACATCGAGTATGGTTTTTCCAGAGGGAACACTATTCACTAAATTATCAGCCAAACCACGTTTTTTTCTGATCTCGTTTACCATAGCAAGCGCATTACTTTCGTCGCCTTTTTTGGCATAAGCCTCTGCTTTATTCAAATACATTTCGGCTAAGCGGAACATGATAGGAGAGCTTAAATTAGGATCTCCATCTTGAAAAGAAAACTTAGTGATATAAAATACTTCAATACCATTTTTAGTTCTTACTGCACCATTATCATTAAATGAAGTGTCGATATAAGTAAGGCGAACATCATTTAAATTTTCGGCTAATAAGTTTCTATAAGGAAGGCTTGCAAACTCTTCGCCCCAACCTGAATTACCATCGGAATAAAGCATGGAAGCAATGGATCCAAATTTTCCTCGGTTGTCAACGGGAGTAAAAGCAATAGCCCAAATGGTCTCGTTATGACTTAATGAACTTGCAAATAAGCCTGGATAAGAAGAAGCGGTTTCTAAAGCAAATCGCCCTGAATTGATTACCTGATCGGCATATTCTATAGTTTTATCATTATTCTCCATATTTAAATATACCCTTGAAAGCAAAGCTTGAGCAGCTTGTTTTGATGCATATTCGCTTCCTCTTTGGCTATTCATGAATTCTACGGCCTTATTTAAATCGGAGATAATAAAATCATAGGTTTCTTGAATGGTAGCTCTGGCCTTTTGGGATTCACCCGAAGTTGAATTTCTGATAATAACCCCCAAATTAGTTGATGGGTCACCTGTAGTATAGGCTATAGAATAAAACTTCAATAAATTGAAATGAACAAAAGCTCTGATAAAATAGTTTTCACCAAGCATTTGTTTTTGGGCATTATCATCGGTTCCCTGCTCTTCGAGTATTTCAATAACAGTATTAGCTCCATTGGCAATTTTATAGGAGATATACCAAAAGAAGCGTGAGTTAGCCTGATCTGGTGAATGGGTATAGGTAAAGCTGTAATATAAAGGATCTTCCGTTTTTTGTCCGCAAACAATTTCATCACTTGCAAAATCCGATAATTGAAAATACTGTCGTAAATACATATTATTGTCATCAACAAAACCATTAAAATCTACTTGGTTTTTAAAGAGCGCATAATTCCCATTGGTTACATTAATAATTCCATCAGATGTATTACCTATACTTTCAGTAGAAATCTGATTAGTTGGAGCTACATCCATTTTGCCGCAACTTGCCAAAATAATGGCAAAAGCAGCTAATATCCATCTGTTTTTATATAAATTCTTCATAGTCATCTTTTTTAGAATTTGATATCAATATTAAACACAAACTGTTTGTTATTGGGGTATTTAAAATCGGAAACCCCTGGCATAGACCAATCTGCTTGTTGTAAATTTACCTCAGGATCTTGTCCCCAGTATTTAGTCCAGGTATATACATTGTCGGCACGTAAAGAAATAGTAACGGCGTTCAATTTTGCAGCATTTGCCCATTTTTTGGGTAGCTCATAACTTAGGCTTACGTTTCTAAGCTTCATAAAGCTGCCATCCTCTAAAAAGCGAGAAGAGTTTTCACGAGAGAGTTCAGCATTTTGCTGACTTGGGTGGGTTGCTACATCGCCTGGCTTGGTCCATAAAACCCAATCATCAGCTGGCTTCATATAGTTATAATACGGCTCATGACCATCATGATCCATATAGCGGCGAGTGGAATTATAT
Organism: Bacteroidales bacterium; assembly: GCA_029938465.1. Taxonomy (GTDB): domain Bacteria; phylum Bacteroidota; class Bacteroidia; order Bacteroidales; family UBA12170; genus UBA12170. The sequence goes on from JAOZUW010000003.1 coordinate 36,140, forward strand.
ATATCATTACCATATTGATAGGCAAAATTGGCATAAAGGGATAAGCCTTTCCAGGTGAGGGTGGTATTAAAACCACCTACAAAATCTGGTAAAGCATTTCCTACTTCTTGTGGAGTAGCATCGGCATATTTGGAGGTAGGCTCTGTTGTTCCATCTTCATTTATTTTCTCCCATAAAGGAGCTCCAGTTTGTTCGTCAACGCCTAACCATTTTGGCAATACAAATGTGTAGATTTCTCCACCATCGCGATAAACCTGTGAAACCCCGCCAACAGTGGTATAAAAGGAGCTTCCGATGCCTGATAACACATTAGCGTTTTTAGCAAAGACGGCTCCAAGTTCCCAACTTAGAGATGGCGTTTTGACCACAATAGCAGACAAACCTAATTCAATACCATTATTGGTAACGTTCCCGGCGTTTTCCCAACGATATTCAAAACCTTGTGATAATGGTTGAGCTACTAAAACAATTAAATTTTCGGTTACATTCTTATAAATATCCATAGTGAAATTAACACGGTTGAATAAACCTAAATCCAGCCCAAAATTAAGCTCATTGGTTTTTTCCCAAGTTAGTCCATAATTTGGTAATTGATATGGCAATGCAGCTGGTTGTCCGTTATAATTAGAGCTTAGTGAGAATAAACCCATATAGCGTGAAGCACCAATATCAGGATCCCCTGTTATTCCATAGCTAGCACGCACCTTTAATAGATTAATAAAGCTTACATTATCCATAATAAAGCTTTCGTTACTTACTAACCATGAAGCTGCTACACTTGGTAGATATGCTTTGCGGCTTTCAGGAGGGAAGTTTGATGTAGCATCAATTCTGAAAGAAGCGGTTAAGAAATACTTCTTTTTAAAGTTGTAGTTTAGCTGTGATATAAAAGAGCGAAAATATTCAGTAGTATTAAACCCGCCTATTTGCTGTTCAGAGGAGGCAACGTCTGGCACATCAAAACCCTCTGGCAAACCCGTGCCTTGAAGACTCATAAACTCATAATAACCACCATCGGCTTCAACACCTATCAAACCATCTATGCTATGATCGCCAAATTCATGATTAAATTTCAACAAATTAGTTGATATTGCTCCGTACCATGTGGATTGCATTTCGTTGATATATCCTTTACCAAAATAAGTTCCACCAGCAAGGGGAGACATGAAAGTATGTGATTTGTCTGATCCATAAGATAAGCGGTTAGAGCTGCTAAAAGATAACCAATCAAATATTTTCACGTCTAAAACAAAGTCATAATCAAAAGACGTTCCTCTAGATGTGTATTCTGAATTATCTGTTGTATGAATTGGATTAATATGATCTCTCGACCACCAATCATCGGTATGTCCATCTACAAAAACAGGGTTTCCATTGGCATCAAAAGGATTGTCCCAAGGTAAGTTTAGGTAGGTGTAGTACATGCTCATATAATCGTAATAAGTAGCACGATTGGCATTAATACTAATATTATTTCTTAATGAAACTCTTTTGTTTACTTGAAACTTGGTGTTTAATCTTAGGTTTAGTTTTTCATATCCTGTATTTCGGAAAGTACCATTATCTTTATAATAATTTCCACTGGCATAATAAGAAAAATCTTCTGTTTTACGGCTGGCTGATAGATAGTATTTTTGCGAAGTAGCAGGCTGAAAGGCCGACTCAACCCAATCGTAGTTTGTACTCTCCAATTCGCGAGGGTAAAACTTATAGAATTTGATTTTATCTATTTGATGGGTTTCCGGATCACGATAGAGTTCCTGACTCATGCCATAAAACTCTTCTCCATTCATCATGCTTAAATTACCTTGATCGGCAACTTTATAACCTAAGCTACTGTTAAAGTTGAATTGGGTTTTCCCCGTTTTCCCTGTTTTGGTTGTAACAACGATTACCCCTTTATTAGCTCTGGCTCCGTACATTCCTGTTGCACCAGCATCTTTAAGTACCGTTAATGTTTCTACATCATTTGGATCAAAAGTACCGCCTATAATTCCATCAACAACATATAAAGGTTCTTCGTTGCCTGGTTTGATTGTAGAAATTCCACGAATCCGAATTTGCGATGATTGGCCTGGTTGCCCACTACTTGTAACCACTTGTACACCTGATACTTTACCTTGTAGCATAGAGCCTATATCGTCAGTTGTTACATCGGTTAATTCTTTATTATCAAGAACAACAACGGCACTAGAAACTTCGGTTTTGGTTTTATTGGAATAACCCATCACTATTACCTCCTCCATATTGATGACGTTTGGAGTTAAGTAAACTTTTATATGTTGGCGATCATTTATCGCCGCTTCTTGTGATAGGTAGCCTATAAATGAAAAAACCAGAGTTGCATCTGCTGCTGCATCTAAGCTAAAAACGCCATCTACATCGGTAACCGTTCCTTTATCACTACCTTTTACCACGACAGTAACTCCCGGCAAACTATTATTGTTCTCATCGTAAACCACACCTTTAACTTGTGCAAAGAGAGGAGTAGAAATGAGTACTAATCCTAAAAAGAGTAAAAAATTCTTCATAATCTGTTTGTTTTTATTCTTATACCAACATTAGTTTACCTTCTACTAACTCTTTTACTACTTGAATAGCAGGAGGGAAAACTTTTCGTAAATCAATTTCTTCATTATTTGATAATAAATTTTTTAATGTCATCATAAAGGCATTTTTTATTTCAGTAGCTACATTGAGTTTTTTAATGCCCAATTGCACCGCTTTTTTAACGGCTTCATGAGGAACACCCGAACCTCCATGTAGTACTAAAGCAATATCTGTTGCCGCTTTAATTTCAGCTAAACGAGTTAAATTTAGCTTGGGTTCTTTTTTATAAAACCCGTGTGCTGTCCCAATAGCAATGGCTAATGCATCTACTTTTGTTTCTTCGGCAAAGGTTTTAGCTTCTTCGGCGGTGGTATGTTCTGTGTTTTCAGAAGACTGTCCTAACTTGGCAATAAAGCCCAACTCCGCTTCCACACAAATATCACTTTTAGCCGCCATTTTTACTACTTCTCTTGTTAGTTCTATATTTTGTTCCAGAGGTAATTCGCTACCATCAAACATTACTGAATCAAACCCTGCTTCGATGCATTTTTTTACTAATTCTACTGATCCCCCATGGTCTAGATGTATCCATCCTTCCACTCCATAGTATTTTAATGCTGATTTGCCCATACTTACTGCATTCTCTAATCCCATATAATCAATAGAACTCTGAGTAAGCTGTAGTATTAATGGTTTTTTTAATTGCGATGCAGCTTCCATTTCGGCACGTAATGTTTCGAAATTATAAAAGTTGGTAGCCAATATGGCTTCCGGTTTATTTCTTATGCTGATGTATTTATCTTTTAACCTCATTTTTTTAAATATCAAAATCAAATTTCTTTTTCGCTGTCTCTATTACTTCTTGCTTAGTAGAAAAAGCTGCTGTACCTCCTGATGCAGTGGTGTTTATTGCACCCATAATATTTCCATAATCCAAGCATTTGGCAAGCGGAGAATTGCGAATAAACTGAGAGATAAATCCCGAGTTAAAACTATCTCCTGCACCAATGGCATCAATTACTTCGGTGTTTAAAAATGGAGCGGCTTCTATCATTTTATTCTCATGGTAAGCCCTAGAGCCTTTGCTACCCATTTTTACCACTATTGTTTTGGCAAAAGGCTTGAGTTTAGCTATTGCATTTTCAATATCATTGGTATTGGTGATAGCCATTATTTCTTTTTCGTTGGGAAGAAAAACATCGACAAAAGCCAGAATCTTCTCAAAATCCACATCCCATTTTTCTTCAGGATCCCATTGTATATCTAATGAGGTAGTCATACCGCATACTTTTGCTTTTGCAAAAAGCTTATGAATATCTTTTAATAAACCAGGCTGCAGAAAAATTGAAGAAACATGAAGGTGTTTTGCTGAGCACAATTGTTGTTCGGATATATCGCTAATAGTTAACTCATTCATGGCTCCAGGATGAGTGATCATAGCTCGATCTTCGCCGTAGTTAAGTACAATGGTGGCGCCTGTTTGATGAGTTGATAAACGATTAATATAATTAGTATTTACTTTTTTGCTTTTCAAAGAATCTAAAATCAGATCGCCAAATTGATCGTGGCCAATATTACCAAGAAAAGCTACCGAAGTTCCAAGGGTACTAATATTCGAAGCAAAGATAGCAGAAGAACTGCCTAAAGTAAGAGCCATATCATCGGCTAATATTTCTTTCCCAATATCGGGATGTCCGGCAATATTATTTAGAATTAAATCTACATTTAACTCCCCAACAACCAATATGTCGAATTTTTTATTCATCAGTAAAATTTAAAATACTTACTTCTTTTTTCAATTTCTCAACATCTTTTTTATAAAGCATTCCAAGTTCAGGTCTTAAGCAATTAGCAGCTCCACAGGCTGTTGCCAAGCGAACTGTATCCTCAATATTGCTATTGTTTTTTAAAGAAATACAAAGCCCAGCTGTTAAACAATCGCCGCTACCAACAGCACTATATATTTGTTTTAATACCACATTTGATTGTTTTTTCTGATTGTTTAATCGTAGATATAGGCCTTCTTTTCCTGCTGTTAGGGCTACTATCTTAATATCAAGCGAAATATTGTTTAAAACTTGATTCGGATCATCAGATCCGAAAAGCTCAAGAGATTCTTGTTTGTTGATATGAATACCAAAGGGTTTTTCTTTAAGTGCAGCCTGCATCATATTCCCTGTGGCATCTATAATATGTGGCTTGTTTTGTTCATTGCAAATTTTGATCATTTCGCCGTAGGCATTATTGGGAGCTCCTTGTGGCCAGCTGCCACTCAAACTAATGGTTTGTGCTTCTGAAATATTTTCTTTAAAAATAGAAATAAAGGATTCGAAATCTGAAGAATTGATATGTGGGCCCAATTCTAAAATTTCGGTATCGTCATTTTCTCCCGATGTTTTTATTGTATAACATGTTCTGTTTTCTTCTGATAATTCGGGGCCGATACATTCTATTCCTAAGTTTTCACATTGGGTTTTAATCCATTGTCCGGTATCTCCTCCCCAAAAGGCTAAAAGTTTTACTTTTTCGCCTAATTCAGTAGCTGCTAAAGCTATATGTACACCCTTTCCTCCAGCAAAACGCTCCTTATTTGTAATTCTTGAAGACTTTTTTAATTGAAAAGAATCCATATACAAATAGGTATCTACTGATGGGTTAGGACAAACAGCTAAAATCATTATTTTTGGCCCTCCTTTTGATGACTATGTTGATAAATATTGACACCTTGTACTACCCTATGGATGCTTCCGTTGGTTGAAGGACTATCCGGATTAAAACCTAAAGCTAGAGATTTGTAGAACGCCAATAATTGAATCACAACTAATGACGACATCATCCAGAAGCTTTCTTCTATGGGTGAATCGGAGTATCCAAAATGAATTTCTTTTTCTAATACTAATCCAGGAAACTTTTTGTCAATAACTCCTAAGCTGTAAATAGGCGATGAACTCTCTTTCATTGAATTTACTAAGTCTTTCTCATATTTTCTTACGTAGTCATCATTTGAAAAGAAATACACCATAAGTGTTTTTTTATCAACTACAGCTTTTGGACCATGGCGAAAGCCAAGAAAGCTATCGAATTTACTGATGACCTTTCCGTCTGTGAGTTCTTGAAGTTTTAAATGAGCCTCACGGGCAACACCTTGCATGGGGCCAGAGCCTAAAAAAACAGCTCTATTGAAATCTATTTGAGCGATTTCCTGTAAATCAGAACTAAAATTTTGGAGCATTTTGTCTGTTAATTCGGCAGCCTGTTTTATGTTTTGATCTAGAGTTTCTATTTTATCGAGTTGACCTATCAATAACGCAACCAATGCCATTGAAGTAACACTACTAGTCATTGCCAAGCTTTTATCATTGGTTTCTTCAGGTAAAAGAATTAAGTAGGAATGATCTGTTTTAGGTTTTTTAGCTAAAGCTCCTTCAGCATTACAACTAATAAATAAATGATGGATATTTGGAGCAAATGCTGAAGCGATTTCCACTGATGCAAGACTTTCAGGGCTGTTTCCCGATCGTGCAAACGAAACCATTAGAGTATGTTTCTTTTTATTAATATGATAGGATGGATGTGTTACTATTTCGGTTGTTGAAATAGCTCTACAGCTGACACCAGTTTGATCTTGAAAAATACCCGCAACCATTTCGCCAATAAAAAAGGATGAGCCGGCTCCTGTAAATATGATTTCAGAATTCGCCGTTTGTAAAAATTGTTGAATATATTTTGTAAGATCTTCTTTTTGATTTTTAACTATGTCAAATACACGAACCCATAATTCAGGCTGCTGAAATATCTCTTTATAAGTATAGTATTCTGTTGTATTCATTTCCCCAATAAATAACTTTCGTTTGCTTTCGAATTTAATCTGATGACAAATATAAAAAGGAAAAACAAGTTAACCAAATAATTTCGTAAGAAATAGGTAAAAATAATTTCGATATGGTTTTATTCCTTATTAATTTGAATTATTCATAAGGTTTCGTAAGTTTGCAAAACGCATTAAGAAGAGGTAAGCATGCTTAACAGCATAAATTCCCCTCATCATTAATTGTTTTGAAAGATAAAAATACGACAAATGAAAGTTGAAAGAAATACCCTTAGCAGGCGAGCAGAAATACTTGAAGTATTACAGGATAAAGGAGAAATTTCTGTATTATCTTTAAGTAAACGATATAAAATTAGTGATGTTTCAATTAGAAACGACTTAGCTCATTTAGAGAAGAAAGGATTACTGATTAGGACTAGAGGAGGTGCAATTAAATCACAACCGGTGAATTTCGACTTAAATTTGAATCAAAGGTTAAAGACTAATTATAAAGAAAAGCAAAGGATAGGAAAGAAAGCTGTTGAATATATTCGAGATAATTATACTATAGTTATGGATAATGGTTCTACTGTTCTTGAGGTGGCTAGAAATCTAAAGGGTTTTAAAAACCTAAAGCTTATTACAAATAGCTTGCCTATTGCTGATTTAGTTGCAGATTATCCCGGAATTGACGTGATAATCCCAGGAGGAGAAATGCGTGCCGAAATGCGTTCGTTGGTGGGTTCTATGGCTGAAAAAAGTATTCTAAATTATCATTGTGATATTGCTTTTCTTGGAGCAGATGGTATTCATTTTGATATGGGCATTTCCACCCCACAAATAGAAGAGGCCGCATTAAGCGAAAAAATGATACAGATATCAAATCAAGTTATCGTTGTTTCTGATAGTAGTAAGTTTGGCAGAAAAAGTTTTGTGAAATTTGGTGATTTGAAGGAGGTTGATGTTATCATTACCGACAAAAGTATTACGGAAGCAGAATTAAATACTTTCAATAATTTAGATGTTAAAATGGAGGTGGTTTAGTTTTTATCAATTTGCTCCACAAAAGAATAAGCCTGCTCTTTATCCTTTTTTAATTGTTGTTTTAATAAATCCATACTATCAAACTTTTGTTCCTCACGAATTTTTTCTAAGAAACAAATACTGATATATTTTCCATAAATATCTCGGTCAAAATAAAAAATATTGACTTCAGCGGTAAGGTCGTGCTTGCTTATCTTAACAGTAGGACGATACCCAATATTAGCCATACCATAAAATAGTTCTTTATTTATTTTAACCTGAACCACATATACTCCAGCAGGCATCAGCTTATGTTTGTAGCGTTCTTTTACATCAATATTTGCCGTAGGGTAACCAATAGAGCGGCCTATTTGATTTCCTTTTACTACAATACCCGACATTTGATATTTATATCCTAGAAATTTATTAGCTGCGGATATATTTCCTTCTGTTAAATATTTCCTGATGCGTACAGAGCTGATTCCCAGCTTTCTGAAATCTTGCATGGCTACTTCGTTTACGATGAAGTCGTATTTTTTAGCCAATTTATTCATCAGTAAAAAATCACCATCTCTTCCGTAACCATACTGATTAGCAAAACCCATTACATATCTTTTTACGCTGAGTTTATCTACTAAAATACTTTTAACAAAATCAAAAGACGTAGTTCGAGAAAAGGCTAGGGAAAAAGGAATAACAACGAAATAATCCACACCCTGCTTTTCCAAGAGCTCTGCTTTTTCTTCTATGGTGTTAAGCAGTTTTACCTCATCTTTACTTTTTTCGTATAGCACTTCTTCGGGTCCGGGATCAAAACTAACCACCACTACTTGACCATTATTTTCTGCAGCTAATAGCTTCATTCTGACAAGCAGTTTTTGATGGCCCATGTGCACACCATCAAAGCGACCCACACTAATAATAGGGTAGCTCAGTTCTGGAAATTCGTTTATGTTTTTAACAATCTTCAAAACCAATTTTTAATGAATAAAAGCTTTTGAAATATATTCAGCAATTTGAATGGCATTGCTAGCCGCTCCTTTGCGTAGATTATCACTAACCACCCACATGTTTAATGTATTAGCCTGACTAAAATCACGGCGAATACGACCCACAAATACCGCATCTTTACCTTCGGCAAACTTGGGCATAGGGTAGAGGTGCTTTTCTGGTTCATCTTGCAAAACGATGCCTGGAAAATGCTTTAATTTATTTTTAATATCAGCTATTTCAAAATCTTTTTTAAACTCTGCATTAATACTTTCGCTATGACCACCCAACACAGGTACACGGACCACAGTAGCTGTGATAGCTATGGTTTCTTCACCTAAGATTTTTCGTGTTTCATGGACTAATTTCATTTCTTCGCTGGTGTAGTCATTATCTAAAAAATCGCCACCTTGTGGAATTAAATTTAAATCGATAGTATGAGGGTAAAATTTTGTAGGCGAAGGTCGGCATATACGCTCGTCTTGTAGCTGTCGGACAGCAGCCACTCCAGATCCAGTAACAGATTGATAGGTAGAAACCACTACTCTTTTTAAACCATAGGCCAAATGTAATGGAGCCAAAGCCATCACCATTTGAATGGTAGAACAATTGGGATTGGCAACAATAAAATGATGGGCTTTTAATGCTTCAGCGTTTATCTCTGGCACTATCAAAGGAATGTTTTTATCCATTCGCCATGCTGATGAATTATCTACTACATAACAATCTGCTTGAGCAAATTTTGGCGCCCATATCTTTGAGGTTTCCGATCCTGCTGAAAAAATGGCTATTTGTGGCTTTCTTTCTAATGCTTCTTCCAGGCCTATCACCTGATGTTCCTCATTTTGGAATAAGATTTTCTTACCAATAGATTTTTCTGAAGCCACCAGAAGGAGTTCCCTTACCTTAAGTTGGCTTTTTTCCAAAACCTGAAGCATTACACCACCTACCATTCCGGTAACACCAACAATTGCTATTCTCATTTCCTAGGGTTTATTCCTGCAAAATTAGTATATTTATGCGATTAAAAAATGATAAAATTTTCCCAATGCATAAACTAATCATATTCACTTCTTTTTTTGTTTTCTCAGTTTCTTTATTTTCCCAAGTAAGTGAGGGTTTTGAAGATGGCGATTTTACTCAGAATCCTGTCTGGACAGGTTATCAAGACCATTTTCAAGTAAATACCTCTTATCAGTTACAATTAGATAATGATGGAGAAGCTGCTATTTCGAGCTTGCAAACAATTAATCAAATAGTGGATAGTACTTCATGGGAGTTTTTTATTAAGCTTGCTTTTAGTCCCTCATCAAATAATTATGCCAGAGTATATTTGGCATCGAATAACGAAGATATCCAAGCTAGCTTAAATGGATATTTTTTACAATTTGGAGAAGCGGGTAGCGATGATGCTATTGAATTATTTAGGCAAGATGGGGAAAGTATACATAGTATTTGTAGAGGTAATAGTGGAGCAATATCCTCCTCGTTTAACGCCAAGATAAAGCTGGTTCATTATTTAAATGGTTTATGGATGTTGTATGCTGATTTTGGAAGTACAGGTCAATATGCTCTAGAATGTCAGGGAGTAGACAACACTTATCATAGCTCTTCTTATTTTGGGTTTTATTGTGAGTATACAAGCTCAAATGCAAGCAAGTTTTATTTTGATGATATTGAAATAAAACATTTAGAAGTAGATGATCAAGCTCCGAAAGTGATTAGTTTGGTGGTGAGTCAAGATCATCAGCTTAGCATAAAGTTTAGTGAGGCATTAAATAGCCAAACAGCCGAAAACACCGCCAATTATGAAGTAAACCAAGGCATAGGAAACCCAACAGAGATTATTTTTAATCAAAATGAGTTAGCTTTAAATTTTTCTGAAACTTTTATTTTAGATCAAAATTATCAGATAAGCATCAGGAATATTAGTGATATTTTGAGTAATGTGATGAATGACACACTTATTGATTTTATGCGCTCAGAGGTGGAGGAATATGATGTGCTTATTAACGAAATTATGGCTGACCCTTCTCCCGTTGTTGGCTTGCCTAATGTAGAATATTTGGAGATTTATAACTCTTCCGATGCCCAGATTGATCTTTCTCATTGGATTTTGCAAATAGGAGATAGCGAAAAAGAATTTCCAAACCATAGCATACCATCAAAAGGCTTTTTAATATTGTGTAAACAAAGTAATATGGAACTGTTGTCATCTTATGGTGAATGTGTAGGTTTTTCGAGTTTTTCTTTAACCAATTCCGGACAAAGTATTAGTTTATCTACTGCCGAGGGGCATTTAATGCATGCTGTGGAATATACTACAGATTGGTATCACGATAGCGATAAAGATGATGGAGGTTGGTCAATAGAGCAAATAAACCCTGGTGACTTTTGTTCGGGTGAAGAGAATTGGAGTGCCTCGGAGCATACGGAAGGAGGTACGCCAGGGAGCGAAAACTCTATTTACAATTCCACAATAGTTTCCCCAAAAATAAAGTCGTTAGAGATAAGCGACAATCCTTTATTATTACTCACTTTTACACAACAAATGTTATTGAGCGATATTTTAAATGTTTCGGCATATAGTGTGAGTCCGGATATTGGAGCGCCCCAACAGCTCATTATTTATGATACTAGTGATGCTGTGTATTTAACTTTTAATCAGATGTTTGAAGAGGGAGTACCCTATACTTTATTGATTGATAAAGCCATGCATAATTGTGTGGGTGAAGCCATGCAAATACCATTAGAAATACCATTTGTTCTCCCAAAAAAAGCAGAGCAAGGAGATGTGGTGATTAACGAAATTATGGCTGATCCTGAACCAAGCATGGGTTTGCCTGCCTATGAATATATAGAACTGTTTAATAATGCTGAAGCGCCTATTGATTTATCGCAATGGACACTACAAATTGGGAGCTCTTCCAAACAAATAGAAAAAACGCTGATGCCCTCCAAAAGCTATTTAATATTGACTTCGGAAGAGGCTCAGGAATTTTTTAGTGAATATGGAGCAAGCTATGGCTTTTCCAGTTTTTCTTTGGCTAACACAGGAGCTCAACTGGTTTTAAAAAACAAAGATGGAGCTGTTATTCACGAGCTGGAATATAAAAACTCCTGGTATAAAGACGAAGACAAAGCAGAAGGAGGATGGAGCTTGGAAGCTATTGATTCGAAAGCCTTTTGTGTAGGCAGAGAAAACTTTATGGAATGTATAGGTGCCCTAGGAGGAACTCCAGCTACACTTAATAGTAGAGATGGGAGTATTCAGGAAAACGAGCCCCTTAAAATACAAAGAATAGAAATTGTTTCAGTGCATAGTATTCGTGTCTATTTCAATCAAAAAATGGATTCTATAAGCTTGGGAAACCCAAATTATTATGAAATACTGCCAGCTATGGGTCAGCCCATAGCTTGTGAAATAGAAGCTCCAAAATATAATTCTGTGGTATTGAGCTTGCCTCAAAGTTTAGAAAAAGGAGTGGTTTATACTTTAGAGACTTTTGAAGATTTAATGGCTTGTAATGGTGAAAATGCTTCAGCTTTATCTAGTCGTTTTGCCATTCCTGATCAGATAGCAAGAGGAGATATTGTTTTTAATGAAGTGCTTTTTAATGCTGCCGTAGATGATGGTGAATATATTGAATTGGTTAATGTTTCGGATAAGATTTTGGAAACAGCAGGCTTGAGTATTTCTAGGATAAAGATAAATACTTATGATACAAGCTGGTATACAGCTCATTTGAATGGCGCATTACTTTTTCCTGAAGAATATGTGGCATTTACTCCAATGGCTTCACAGGTTTTAAAGGTGTATTATTCTGAAAACCCAGAACGGATCATCAGTAATGAAGATTTTCCAAGCTTACCCAATGATCAAGCTCAATTATTATTGCACTTAAGAGCTTCAAAAGATAGTATTATTGATGAATTAGAATATTTTGATTCTTGGCATTACAGCATGTTAAACCATAGCAAAGGCGTTTCTTTAGAAAAGATAAATCTTTATGGAGGCAATCAGCAAAGCAATTGGCATTCAGCTGCTTCTTCGGTAAATTATGGTAGCCCGGCTTATCAGAACTCTCAGTATAAAGCCGATGGTGAAAGCCCATTGCAATTTGAATTAGTACCTGAAATATTTAGCCCCGATAATGATGGTTTTGATGATGTTTTACAAATCAATTATCAAATGGATAATACTGGATATACTTTAAATTTAGTGATTTACGATTCAAAAGGTAGAAAGATAAAGCATTTGGTACAAAATGAGCTTTTAGCTACCACCGGAAGCTTTTATTGGGATGGAGAAACCGAAAACCATGAAAAAGCCGCCATGGGAATTTATATTTTATTATTTGAGTATTTTGATTTAAACGGGCAAGTAAAAGCAGAGAAATTATCAGTGGTTTTGGGTGGATATTTGTAGGAAAATTTCCGCTCCGAGCGTTGAAGACCATATTGTTTGTTTTATTTTTTAGTACAACCCACTTTGGGGTTGAAAATTGCATAGTGTTTGATACCATAGGAACAGGAAACGCTTTGCT
>JAOZUW010000045.1 GCA_029938465.1 Bacteroidales bacterium
CGAAAGTTTTCGGGATAAGAATGGTGTCCTAAAAACTTTTGGGAGAAGGGTAGATTAATAGTGATAAATAGTATTGCAAACCTTTTGTTAATTGCTTGTAGGTTTCATAGGAATAATTACTTTTGTTAGCATGAAGCGAGAATCACGAAAAAAACTTGACTCAGAACAAGATATTCTTCTTATGCTAGCTGCCTCTGATCGAAATAAAAAATATTAAACAGATGAAAAATGGACATTTATTTATACTTATTGTAGTGCTATTCCTGTCATCTTGTGCTAGAATGCAGGATTCGTATATAGTAGATATTCAGGCAGAAAGAGATGCGAAAGACAGTTTATATTCTTTAATAAAAGAAAGCCCTTTTGGCGAAGAGCAATTGACAACTTTTTCAGGCTTAGTCTATTTTCCTATCGATGAAAAATATAAGCTAGAGGCTAGGATTGAAATATTATCTGAAGAGAAAGTGGTTCAATTACAAACTTCAACTGATAGAATGCCAAACTATTTACGTTATGCATTTGTTTATTTTACGATAGATAAAAAGGAGTATAAGCTAACTGCTTTTAAAAGTGTTGATTCTAAGGATAAGGAATATGAAAACTTTTTATTTTTACCATTTACTGATAATAATTCAACCAATGAGGTATATGGTGGAGGTAGATATGTTGATTTCGAAATCCCAACAAGCAAAATCTTTATCTTAGATTTTAATAAGGCATACAATCCCTATTGTGCTTATAATCACAAATGGAGTTGTGTGATTCCACCCAGAGAGAATGCTTTAAACGTTGCTATTAATGCTGGAGAGAAAAAATACTTCACAAACCGAAATCTTTCCGGACACTAAACTATAATTTTACTATGAGGAGACTACTTTTTGCTTTATTGTTATTTGGGTTTTACTTAGGTTCTTATGCGCAAATTTCTGATGATTCTTATAAAATAGAAGTGAAACTTAGAGGTACAACAGATACTGTACTTTATTTAGCCAATTATTATGGTGATAAAACTTATTTGGCTGATACTGCTTATTTAAAAGGAAAAAAGTCTTTTGTTTTTCAGAAAAATGAAAAATTGGAAGGTGGTTTATATATCATTGTAAACCAAGGAAGGAAATCGATATTTGAGTTTCTTCTTTCGGATAGCCGAGATATCAAATTCGAAACCAATACTGATGATTATATTGCTAATATGAAAATTAGCGGAAGTGATGAGAACACAAGGTTTTATGACTATTTAAAATTTTCTGGAGATTTGTATGCTCAAATGAAACCCATTAGATCTCGAATGAAAGAAATAGGTCCTAAATCGGATTCACTGGTGTATTATCGTGAAAAGATGTCAGCAATAAACCTTGAAATGACCAATTACAAAGAGAATTATATAGTGACCTATCCAAAGACTTTTTTAAGTAATTTTTTCTCTTTAATAAAAGAACCAATTGTTCCTGACACACTTTTAACTTTGCCTGATGGCAGTAAAGACTCTACCTATCCTTTCAGATATTATAAGGCACATTATTGGGATCAGGTTGATTTAAGTGATGATAGATTAATACGAACGCCAGTTTATCATACTAAATTAGATAATTACTATAACAGAGCAGTGGGTAATAGTGCAGATACTATTATAGTTCATATTGATGAGATTTTATCGCAAATGGATGAAAATGGTGATTTGTATAAGTTTACCCTTTGGCATTTGACTATAAAATACGATGAAAGTAATATTATGGGGCATGATGCCATTTTAGTACATATGGCAGATGAATATTTTGCAAAAGGAAAAGCAGCTTGGTTAAATAGTGAAGTTGTTGAAAACATATTGAAAGAAGCTAACAAACGTAGATCTACTGTAATTGGTCAGCAAGCTCCAAATCTAATTATGCAGGACACCAATTTGCAACCTAAAAGCCTTTACGATATTAAAACAGATTTTGTGGTGATGTATTTTTGGGATCCAGCTTGTGGCCATTGTAAGGAGGAAACACCTAAGTTAGTTGATTTTTATAATGAATATGCCGATTCTCTAAATGTGGAAATTTTTGCAATATGTGCAGATACCAATTTGAAAAAGATGAAAAAGTATATCAAAGAAAAAAAGATGTCTTTTATTAATGTGAATGGACCCAGAACATACACTGCTGATTACCACGAATTATATAATATTTTCTCCACTCCAATAGTTATTGTACTTGATAAGAATAAGAAGATCATTGCTAAACGATTGATGAGTGAGCAATTATTAGAATTTATTTCAAATCATAAGAAGTATTTTGAATTCAAAGAAGAGTGATGAGGAAATATTGGGGTTTGTTTCTTTTGAGTTTTATCAGTTTCAATTTATTTTCACAACAATCTGATTATAAGCATCATTATATAGTAAAGGTAGGTGATTATGCTCCTGATTTTGCAGCAAAACTTAGTGATGGAACTACTTTTAAACTTTCTGATCAGTTGGGTAAAGTGGTGATGTTACAATTTACTGCAAGCTGGTGCGGAGTCTGCCGAGAAGAGATGCCATATATCGAAAAAGAGATTTGGCAACCACTAAAGGAAAAAGATTTTGTGCTTATTGGAGTTGATTATAAGGAATCAACTGCTAAAACCATATATTTTTCTAATCAAATGAAAATCACTTATCCATTAGCTATTGATTCTACGGGCGATATATTTCATTTGTTTTCTCTAAAAGGTGCCGGAGTAACCCGTAATGTAATTATCGACAAAACAGGTCGGATAATTCAACTGACGCGCCTATTTGATAGACCTGAATTTGAAGCCATGAAAAAGGTTATTTTTCACGCTGTTGATAAAGAGTAATAAGTCCTAAGGCTGTTTAAAGTAGTTTTTTTTAATTTTAGAGTTCAAAATAAAGGAAAACAATAAGTATTTATGCACACTATATACTCAAATCACTAAATATACATGACCTATGACCAAATCTAAGATTAAGAAAATATTTGTACTCGACACTTCCGTAATTCTCTATAGCCACGATGCTATCAGTAGTTTCGAAGATAATGATGTAGCTATTCCAATTACTGTTTTAGAAGAGTTGGATAATTTTAAAAAAGGTAATGATTCTAAAAACTTTCAGGCTCGTGAGTTTATCCGTATTATGGATTCCTTATCCGAGACTGGTACATTGCAAAAATGGCAAAAGATAGGAGGAGATCAGAAGGGTAGGTTTAAAGTGGTGATGGATACTTCCTCTCAAGATCATATTGATGCCGAGAAAATATATGGTGCTCATAAAGCCGATCATAAAATTCTTAATGTGGCCCTTGCTTTGCAAAAAGAATTTCCGAAGCGACCGGTTATAATGGTTACCAAGGATATCAATTTGAGATTAAAGGCAAAAGCTTTAAATATTATTGCAGAGGATTTTCAAACCGGGAAAATCCAAAATGTAGATTCTTTATATACTGGTAAAGCGCTATTGGAAGATATAGATCCAGCTGTTATTGATAAAATATACAAAAATGGTTTTTGTGAGGTAGATGATTTGAATTTAGAGGATATACGTCCGCATCAATATTTTATTTTAAAAAGCAATAAAAGCTCCGTATTGGGGTATTTTAATCCTATTTATAATCGTATAGAACGTATTGATAAACAACCGATACATAGAATTTTACCTCGTAATGCAGAACAGGTTTTTGCTTTACATGCGCTGTTAAATCCCGAAGTAAAGCTGGTAACGCTGCAAGGGATTGCTGGCACAGGAAAGACTCTTTTGGCTTTGGCTGCAGCATTGGAGCAAAGGCGTGAGTTTAAGCAAGTATATTTAAGTCGACCTATTGTTCCGCTTAGTAATAAAGATATTGGTTTTTTACCGGGTGATGCCAAAGAAAAGATAGATCCTTATATGGAACCACTTTATGACAATTTAAAATTTATCAGAAATCAATATAGCGAGCATGATAAGGAATATCAAAATATTAAAGCTGCTTTAGAAAATGAGAAAATTGTTATTTCGCCATTGGCTTATATTCGCGGACGAAGTATCTCTAATGTTTTCTTTATTGTGGATGAAGCCCAAAACTTAACTCCTCATGAGGTAAAAACCATTATCACCAGAGCAGGAGAAGGGACTAAAATAGTATTTACTGGTGATATTTACCAAATAGATACACCCTATCTGGATAGTCAAAGTAATGGTTTGTCTTATTTGATTGATAAGATAAAAAGTCATCCTCTTTATTCTCATGTGCAACTGGAAAAAGGTGAAAGAAGTGAATTGGCCAATTTGGCGAATGAGATGTTGTAATACTATATTATTGTCTTGAATTTAAACATAGAAATCCTATTTCTTAATCCATTTACCATTTTCTATAATTCTTTGGCTATTCTCTACTTGCCATATATATGTTCCTGATGGTAAATGTGTAGTTTCAATATGGCTTATTTCGCTGTTAATTTCTTTCTCTAAAACCTGCTTGCCCGATATATTGAAGAGCAGCAACTTAGAAGGATATATCCCAGTATGTAATTGCAAATAGTCTCTCCCAGGATTAGGCATAACTACAGCATTTTTTATTGGGATACTTGGGTTTTCGTTGGTGTTGGATATTAGGCCATTCTGGTTTACTTTCATTATAAATACATCTTCATTAATAGAACCTAATTCACTAGACCTCCCGAGTAATAGTAGATCACCACCATTGGTAATATTAATACTACTGAGGCAATAGTTTCTGTCACCGCCATAAAATTTCCTCCATATTACATTTAAATCATCATCCATTTTAATAAGCGAAAAGTAATTTGGTACAGGATATGGCATTCCTCTATATTCTAAAGAGGCTCCTGCATATAAAATATCTTCATATGTAACAATACCATTATGATCGGGTGTGAATAACCAATGATAGATAGAATCATGAAATTGAACATTTAGTTCATTAAAATTGCTATCAATCTTATAAGTAGAAAAGCTGTTAATAAAACTCCCTTCACCTGTTAATGCCATTCCGCTGAGGTAATAATGAGAATCATTACTGTTGTGAATACTTGTATAATAATAAAGGTCTTGATGATCATATGATAGTGGCGTTTCGATAAGATTAAAGCAAGTGTCAAGGATATTTATTTGTGTATTCATATTGCCCGCTGACTCATCAAGGCCATATGATGTGATAACTATATTGTTAACATCATTAAATTCGGGTGCAATATCATATATTACTCTAGAAAAGCTTGTGTCATTAATAGTGTTTTTTTCTTGAGATATTTCTGCCAAATATCCACGATATGGTACGGGAGAAAATGGAAATTCCGTTGTGGCTGCTTGAAAATAGTAATTACCTCGAGTGTTTTTAAATGAGTTCATAATATAACTATAATTCATATCAAATGTGTCAATATGTTGATCTACAATATCTAAGTTTGTTGTAAATTCGGTAATCCATAGTGCAAATTTATCATTCTC
The DNA here is from genome assembly GCA_029938465.1 of Bacteroidales bacterium. Classification (GTDB taxonomy): domain Bacteria; phylum Bacteroidota; class Bacteroidia; order Bacteroidales; family UBA12170; genus UBA12170. The sequence goes on from JAOZUW010000045.1 coordinate 5,435, forward strand.
TTCCGGAATATACACATGTCCGAAACCTATAAGATTACCATTGTCAAGTATATTTATATTACCGATAAGGTTTATGTAATCCTCTTTAAAATATGGAGAAATACTAATCTCTCCATTCGGGCTAATCTTGCATACTTTAGCATAGTATTCTTCAAAATCCTCATCAATTATATCTATAATCCCGAAATAATAATTATCATTATAAATAAATATATCACTTATTGGTGAATGGCTTTCGGCTGACTCAATAATATTAAACCAATAGTTTTGTGCAAAAACCCAAGGTGTAATAGATAAAAGAGATAAAACAATTATAAGTTTTTTCATAGTTAATTTAAATTGCTTTTTATTTAGTGGGAACTGTAAAAACAGTATTATAGGATTCCTAAACAGACTGAATATTTGAGATCTGAGAAGCATTAAAGAGCGTTTGAGTGTTAAAACTCAAATATAGTGTAATAATACAATAAAATACGATAGTGTTAAATAGATAACGCTAATTTAACAAAATATTAAGAATTATTAGTTGTTAGCATATTGGATAGTTTCTCTACAGGGGCTAAAAGGACTATGCTTTAAAGAAAAAGAGCTTGGTTCAATATTATTGAACCAAGCTCTTTTATAGGAAATAGCCTAGGTTTAAGGTAAATCTACTCCAGGGTATAAATTCACATTCACAGATGATATCTTGGAATCATATTTTTTATTGATGGCTTCAATAAATAAGTCTGCTACAATAGCATTACCTCTGGGAGTGAGGTGAATACCATCTAAACTAAAGACACCTCCGGTAACATATTCGTTATCAATACTTACGCCATTGTATACCATACCATCTTTCATCTCATCCATTTTGCTATTGATATCAACCCAAGCCCAACCGTATTGATCAGCAGTGTTTTTAATGATATCATTAAATTGTTCGGTGGCTGTATTTACTAGATCCAATTCTGTTTTATCCAGAACATATCTGCTAGGAATTCCAAATGGTAACAGCATACCTGGTGCAAATTCAAAGAAACTACCCATTCCCATAGCTAGGCTATCTTGAGGAGTAAGTAATATTAATAGCTCTCCTTCGGCAAGATCAATTTGTCTGAATTGTGCTTGATGCAAAAATAGAATCATTTCCGAATCTGTACTGGTGTCAGCTATGGCATTAAATAAATCTCTATAAAGAAATTCATTATCTTGAATTAAGAATCCATTTTTCCCACTTGATAAATGAATATTATAGGAGAATTCTTCTAATCCTGCCATAGTTAGTATTTCATTTACTTTTGATTCTACTTGAGCAATACCTACATTAATCATGGCAGCTTGAGTAATATCAACCTCCAAAGCATCTCCTGGTACAGTATTAAAAAATGCTGCAGTGGTTACATCAGGAATATTAGCTAATACTCCTTTAGCTCCAGATGAGTTTAAATATTGAGCTAAACCTCCAAAGTAAGTTGCGAAATCAGCAATTGGTGTGATCACATCTCCAGTTCCTCCAGAAGCAGCATAACCCAAAACATCATTATTGCCAATCCAAAGGCTAAAGAAAGTAGGTTGCATGCTCAAAGCCTGATCTATCACTGTAACATCAGGAGAAGAAGCAAAACGAACAAAATAAGGATTAGCCAAACCTGCTGCTAAATTTGTAACATTTCCATAGCCTGGAGCTAATAGGTGAGCTACTTTAGCACCAGGAACTCCAAGGTTGTGTACTGCATAACCAATGGGAGGATAGAAAGGATCTAGTTCGCCATCTTGAGCAGGGACAGGAGTAAAATTCCCATCAATAACTGCCAATTCTAATTTTCCAGGAAGAACACCTTGCTCACTATTTACAACCGGTTGAATAAAATCATTTCCACCAACTTCCTGAAGCCCTTGTGCAATAATACTAGGATAGCTTACTGCTTGTGCAGAGTGATATAATGCTCCATCTGCATATCCTGCGGTTAGAGAGTTGCCTAAGGCAACATAGGTGCTAAAGTCAGCATCTCCGCTTGAGGGCTTAAAGCCATCTTCCATCTCAGGTTTACAAGAAAAAATGACCAATGGCAATAGTGCAATAAATATATATTTAAGTTTCATCTTTATGTCCTTTCTTTAAAAGTTATAATTGATTCCAATACCAAAAATAGCAGCAGATGTTTTGTAACGGCCTTCAAAATTAGCCGATTCGTATTCCTTCACACTTTCTTTACCATGTATACCCAAATAATTAAGGTCAATGCCTAAGTTTTTATAAGCTTTAATGCTTACACCTAGAGTGTATGCCCAAGAATCTAAACTTACAGTTTCTGGATTAAAATGCTTCTCATTTGTAGGTGTTTGATCATAATACCCACCAGTCCTGAAAGTAAACATATCGTTAAGTTTGTATTCTAAACCCAGTCGTGGAACAAAAGTATCTTTATATTCTCTAGGGTTGGTATTATCAAGCAAATCTCCATTTTCTTCAAAAGTAAAACTGATTTCTTGATAAGCACTCCAAAATATATAATCTACTTCAATAGCTGCCAATAGTTTTTCAGTAATTTGGTAACTAATACCAAAATCAAGATTCGCTGGTAAGGGTAATTCAGCTGAAAATTTATTGTTTTTCGAAACCATAGTTTCTAAACTCTCTGGTATGCTAAAACGAGCTTCACCATCTTCTATTTTCATTGTTATTTGGCTTCGGTAATCAAGACCAATACTCATTTTAGATGTAGCTTGATAATATACTCCAACATTAAAGCCATAATTAAAATCGGTGCCTAATAACCTTACATTAGATTCCTCGGAATAGGGTAGTGCCTTTTGCATATCAACATTTCCGTTTACCATTACAAAACCAGCACCAATGCTTAAATTATCCATTATTTTATAGGAAATTGTAGGTTGAACAAAAAAAGCTTGTAGACTGATATTTTGAATAAGATGCTTTCCCGCCCAGTTGTCGTCCCACTGAGTAGTGGAACCATAAGGAGTATAGAATCCCAAACCCACTGTAAGTTTATCGTTTAACTTAGCTGCACCATATATATGAATAGGCGTGCTTAAAGGGTTATTGGTTTCAGCAGAATAACTTGAGCTGGTGCTTTGGTATAGTACATGGCTATTAATAAGGTTTACACCAATATCAAAACTATAGTCCTGTTTCATCATAGCTAAGGCTCCTGGATTGTAGAATATACTACTACTACCAAAGTTCATAGGTGTACCAATTAGTCCCATAGAAGTTTGCTTTTGTCCTTGTAATCGAACTTGAAAACCTCCAGCCTTTACTGATGATAAGCCGAATATCAGTAATATGCTAAGTATTAAAATTTTCTTCATAGAGTTTATTTTTTGTTTAAGCATTTTTTTCTTCAGTAAATTTAACTATTCACTACTCTTATCCCGAAAACTTTCGGGACACTATTCTTAAATCTTTACTCTTTAATGCTCTTTCCGAATAGCTTTTAAATCTTTAAGAATATTTATAGATTCCAGTAAATAAATATCTTTAGTTAAACCATCATGCCATTCGTTGGTAGTAGCGCGTTTAGTGCTGTCTGCATTTATAGTTTCGGCATCTTTTGCTAAATCTACTACTACAATATCTAATGTATCTTTTCCAATATGTTCAAAACGATCTAAGAAATCTTTTCTTTTTGTTTTATGAGCTTCAAATTCTTCGTAGTTCAATGATTCAATGGTTTGGTCACGCTCCTCTTTAACCCAGCGGGCATATTCTTCTATTTGCTTAAAGGTTAAATCTTCTTTTACTCTTTCTTTACTTTTAGATTGTATATAGGAGTAGTTTGGAATGTATTTTGTCTTTTTTGTATAGGTTGCGGCAGGAATTTCGTCCCAAGGCAATGCAAAATCCATTTCTTTTTCTCCAAAATCGATATAGGAATAATTTGTTGGCAGAATAACATCAGGGACAACGCCTTCTAATTGAGTAGCGCCACCATTTATTCGATAAAATTTTTCCATAGTAATCTTAAGTGATCCAAAGCTTTTATATTCATTGAATTTTGCGGGTAATAATCGATCTAAATCGATAAACTGTTGTACAGTTCCTTTACCAAAAGTAGAGTTGGATCCTACAATTACAGCTCTTTGATAATCTTGCAAGGCAGCAGCCAAAATCTCAGAGGCCGAAGCGCTGTTTTCGTTAACAAGAACTACTATATTGCCATCAAAATTTAATGTGGCATCATGATCATTGAGCACTCTTTGTTGGCCAATGCTACTTCTGCGTTGCACTATGGGTCCTTGATCAATAAATAAACCACCAATTTGAACCGCATCTCGTAAAGAACCTCCACCATTGTTTCTTAAATCAATAATGATATCATTTATTCCTTCCTCAGTAATTTTCCCGATTTCTTTTTTCATATCACTTCCACAGCTTCTCCCTTTCGGGTCATTAAAATCAGTATAGAAAGAGGGGAGGTAGATATATCCAATTTTAAAATTGCTGTCTACAGTACCGTGCATAATAGCCGACTTTGCATAGGTTTCTTCCCTTATAACTATATCTCGGATTATGGGAACTATTTCAATGGTTCCATCGGTTCTTTTAATAGTCAATCTAACTTCGGTTCCTTTAGGTCCTCTTATCATTTTTACGGCATCATCTAAGCGCATATCGTAAACGTCAACAGGATCTTCATCGGCTTGTCCTACTTTCATAATTAAGTACTCTTTCTTAATTTTTCCTGATTTCCAGGCAGGGCTACCAGGCACTACTTCTACAATTCTAATATATCCTTCTTTAGGTGAAAGTGTGGCTCCAATACCTTCTAGTTTCCCACTAAAACGTATATCAAAATCTTCTTTTATTTTGGGTGGGAAATAATTGGTGTGAGGATCAAATACTGCAGCTAATGAGTTTTCATAAATAGTGATGCGATCTGTATTATTCACTTGGTCAATTAGTCTATGAAACCAATCATCTTGTCGTTTTAATATCTTTTCTCTAGCTTCAATTTCTATTTCTTCAAAACTTTTTATAGTTACGGTATCGCTTTGTTCTGCAGCTTCGGTTTGATTTTTTAATAAGGTGCTAATTTGAGAAATAGTTTGGTATTTTAGTGCTTTTCTCCATTTCTCTTTTAATTCGGTAATATTTTGAGCATAATCAGTTTTTTCGGGATCCATTTCTATGTTTTCATTATTATCGTATTCAAAAGGGTGATCCAGAATATCCTTATAGATATTTCTTACTTCTCTAGTTCTTTTATCGATAATACTTACGGAAAGGTTGAAAAAATCTAAGCGATCAGTAGCTAGCTGTTCATCTAAATCATATTCAAATTTTGATAGATTAGCGATATCCTCTTTCAACAAGAAATTTTTTCCGCGATCAATATTTTTTAAATATTCGTGAAAAAACTGAAAAGATAGACTATCATCTAATTTTTTTGGTGCATAGTGTGCTCTTTCTAAAGAAGAAATAATCACATTATTAAGAATTTTATTCTTTTTGTTATCGAATATTTTCTGTTGTACTTTTTCGTCAATATCTGATTGTGAGAATAGAGGTAAGATAAAGAGAAAAAGAAATCCGAATGTTAAAAGTTTTTTAATGTTTGATATAGTCATAGATATTTATTTTCAAGGTTTATAAGCTAAACTTTTCTTTAATAAGCTCTTATAACACTTATTTGGGAGTTTAGCTAGGGGCAAAAATAGCAAAAAAAAACCCGACAACAGTCGGGTTGATTATTTTTTAAGTTTTAAGCGTCAATATTAGCATATTTTGCATTTTTTTCAATGAATTCTCTACGTGGAGGTACTTCGTCGCCCATTAGCATAGAAAAAACGTGATCAGCTTCTGGTTCATTTTCAATTTCAACTCTTCTCAAAGTTCTGTGCTCAGGATCCATAGTTGTTTGCCAAAGCTGCTCAGCATTCATTTCACCCAAACCTTTATAACGTTGAACGTGCACGCCTTTATCTTTACCGTCGCTCGACATTTGTTCAGTTATTATAGCCCTTTGGTTTTCATCCCAGGCATAATGCTCTTCTTTTCCTTTTCGAAGCAAATAAAGAGGTGGAGTGGCAATATATACATATCCTTTTTCTATCAGTTTTTTCATATAACGGAAGAAGAAAGTAAGAATTAATGTTGCGATATGGCTACCGTCCACATCCGCATCCGTCATAATGATGATTTTGTGATAGCGAAGTTTCAAAATGTTTAATGCTTTGCTATCTTCTTCGGTACCAATAGATACTCCCAAAGCAGTAAACATAGTTTTTATTTCCTCATTTTCGAAAATCTTATGAGGCATTGCTTTCTCTACATTTAAAATCTTACCTCTTAAAGGTAAAATAGCTTGGTATTTTCGATTTCGACCTTGCTTGGCAGTACCACCAGCCGAATCACCCTCCACTAAGTATATTTCAGAGAGTGCAGGATCTTTTTCAGAGCAATCCGATAATTTCCCAGGTAATCCAGAACCGATAAGTACATTTTTACGTTGCACCAATTCACGAGCCTTACGAGCTGCATGACGAGCAGTAGCTGCTAAGATGACCTTATTAACGATCTGTCTTGCATTTTTCGGATTTTCTTCTAAATATTCTGTTAGTGCCTGACTAATCATTTGGTCAACGGCACCCATTACCTCACTATTTCCAAGCTTGGTTTTTGTTTGTCCTTCAAATTGTGGTTCAGCTACTTTTACACTAATAACCGCTGTTAAGCCTTCACGAAAATCATCGCCATTAATATCGAATTTAAGCTTGGCCAACATCCCTGATTTATCCGCATAGGATTTTAAGGTTCTGGTTAAGCCTCTACGAAAACCACTCAAGTGTGTACCACCTTCATGTGTGTTGATGTTATTCACATAGGAGTGGAGATTCTCTGAAAAGGAAGTATTATAACGCATGGCTATTTCAATGGGAGTATCATTTTTCACTCCTTCCATTTTTATAGCATCAGGGATTAATTTCTCTCTGGTTTCATCTAAATAATTGATAAAATCTTCTAATCCGTTTTCTGAGTAAAAAATTTCACTTTTAAATACACTATCATCTTCAGTGAATCGTTTATCTGTAAGTTTTAAGGTAATGCCTTTGTTTAAGAAAGCCAATTCACGTAATCTATTGGCAATCGTATCATAATTATACTCTGTTACAATAAAGATACTATCATCTGGACGAAAAATAATATCGGTTCCTGTTTTATCCGATTCACCAATAACTCTCACATCATAAAGAGGTTTCCCTTTTTCGTATTCTTGCTGAAAGATTTTCCCTTCACGATAAACAATAGCTTCCAAATGATTGGAAAGTGCATTTACACAAGAAACACCTACACCATGTAAACCACCAGATACTTTATAGGATCCTTTGTCGAATTTACCACCGGCATGAAGTACGGTCATGACCACTTCTAAAGCAGAACGATTTTCTTTTTTATGAATACTAGTGGGGATGCCACGACCATTATCAGTAACTTTAATGGAATTATCTTTTTGGATGATTACTTCAATGAGATCACAATGCCCCACTAAAGCCTCATCAATGGAGTTATCTACTACTTCGTAAACCAAGTGGTGTAAACCTTTGGTTGCAATATCACCAATATACATTGCAGGCCGTTTTCTTACCGCTTCTAAGCCTTCTAATACCTGTATATTATCTGCTGAATATTCGTTTTGTTTGTTTAATTCTTGCTCTGTCATATTTATTTTCTATGAACTTTTTACAAGTTCGATTATAGTTGCGCAAAGATAGTAAATTATACCTCATTTTAAAATGATTTATATGTTGGATTTGCCCCTGATTTATTAACAATTGTTAAAGTTTTCTGATAGATGATAAAACACTGATTTATATACTGTTTTGGAGATGATATTCCTGTTAAGTATAACATCAATTTGGATAGAAATTACCAAGTTTAAAATGAAAAAAAATAAATGTACATTTGCATAAAAAAACAATGCAAAAGAAAACTTTGGTGGTAGGTGGTAGCCCAAAGCCTGAAAGATATTCAAATAGAGCGATATTGATGCTGTTGGAGAATGGCTATCCGGTGGTTTCCATTGGTGCTCAAGAATCAAAAGTAGCATCTGTAGATATTCAAAAAGGAAAGCCACATTTTGATGATATTCACACCGTAACTATGTACTTGGGAGTAAAAAATCAAATCAGTTTTTATGATTATATAATAAATCTTAATCCTAAACGTATTATATTTAATCCGGGAACCGAAAATAGTGAATTTATACAATTAGCACAAGAAAAAGAAATTGAAACCGAAGAGGCTTGTACGCTTGTTTTATTATCAACTGATCAATTTTAAAATATGAGATATATATTATTTTATTTGTTTGTTATGGGCTTGCTTTTTACGGGCTATACAAAATCATATGCTCAAATAGAAACACGTTTGGCTACCAACTGTGCTATGAATACCATTGAAGTGCCTATTAATGTGCAAAACTTCGAAAATATTAATAACTTTCAATTGCAACTTCTATTTGATCAAGATATACTGTCATACGACACCAGTTTATACCATCATTCTGATTTTAATATTAATAATAGTGAAAACTACAGGATTAATGTAGAGGCATCCAATGATACCATAACTATCAAATGGCAAGCCTATTATGGAGTTAATGTAATGGATGATTTACTCTTATCTTTAGTGTTTAATGAAAATGGCGATGGTGAAGCTCATTTTCAGTGGATAGAGGAGAATTGTTTTTATCAAGATATTAATGGTTTAAATATTGATGCCAATTATACAGTTGATGGAAGTATTAGTATTCCGTTTGTTAGTTCTATTGAAATAAGCTTTGAACAATTTACAATTGGATGCCGTGATGATAGCGAAAATGGAGGATGTAAGGCCCAAGCCGAAGTGAACTTAGAAGGTGGTCAAAGACCATATATTTATCAATGGAAAGATAAATTTAATCAAAAAGATAGTATTGCCATTGGCTTATGCGAAGATCCTATCGCGGTTTTGGTAAAAGATGCTAGTGGCTGTACTTATGCTTCTTTATTTGATGCTGTTATTTATCCAGCTGCTGAATATGAAATACAAGCAAATCCTGAACTGGTTTATATTACTACTCCTGTCGTTGATTTTTCTATTATCACCGATGATAGTTATATTGAAACTTATCTTTGGGATTTTGGTGATGAAGCAACTGCAAAAACAGATGATGCTACTCACATTTTTGAGCAAGTAGGAAATTATAATGTTTCTTTAAAAACTGAAAATATTGATGGATGTGATACCATTGTGTATTTGAATAATTATGAGGTAAAGGAATTAAATTTTTGTATTCCTAATGTGTTTACACCCAATGGAGATGGAATTAATGATACTTGGATTTATAAAATAATTGATGGTAATTCTGGTGGTGGTGAAGAGACTAAATCTTTTAAAGATACTGGCATTAGTGAAGTCAAGCAGTGCTCAGGAGAAGACTTGATTTTTGCTGATCATTTTAAAACATCGCATTTAGTGATACTTAATCGAAGAGGCAATGTAGTGTATGAATGTAACAATTGTATCGACTACTGGGATGGTAGTGGTTTGCCTGATGGTGTGTATTTTTATGTTTTTACTTGGGAAGGCGAATACTCCAATGCTATAGAACAAGGTAATGTGACTATTTTAGGTAGTGGGAAATAAAGTTGAAAGTTCAAGGTTCAAAGTTCAAAGTTAAAGGTTCAAAGTTGAGATGAGAGCAATAAAACATATCATTATATTTTTAAGCTTGTTTTTGATGATTTCATCGGTAGGGATGGCACAAAATACTGCTGTAGAGAAAAAAGCTAAAGAGAAAACACGACTTTTATTTGTTTTTGATGCCTCTCAATCTATGTTTGGGCTATGGAATCAACAACAAAAGATTTTTGCAGCCCGAAATATTCTTTCTAATTGGGTAGATAGTTTAGCTAATGTGGAAAATTTAGAGTTGGCTTTACGAGTATATGGTGATCAATTTCCTGTGCCTCCGCAAATATGTGAAGACAGTCGCTTGGTAGTGCCTTTTGGTAGAGACAATATTAAAAAGATTAAAAAAGCTTTACGTGAAATTTCACCCAAAGGAACTACCCCCATAACTTATGCTTTAGAGCAAGCCGCCAATGATTTCCCTAAGGATGAAAATGCAAGAAATATCATTGTTTTAATAACTGATGGCATTGAAGAATGTGGTGGTGACCCTTGTGAAGTAAGCTTGAAATTACAGAAAAAAGGAATTGTTTTAAAACCTTTTGTCATAGGTATAGGAGAAGATTTTAGAGAAGCTTATGATTGTGTAGGGACTTATATTCAAGCTAGTACAGAACAAAGTTTTGCTACAGCACTAAATGTAATGATTTCACAAGCTATGAATAGTACTACTGCTCAAGTGAATCTGTTGGATAGTCATCACAAGCCAACAACAACTAATGTAACAATAAGTATTTATGATAGTGAAACTGCTTTATTGAAATACAATTTTATACATACACTAAATAGTTTTGGTGTGCCTGACACTTTATATCTAGATCACAGGCATGAGTATAGAGTGGTAGCACATACCATTCCTCCTGTTGTTATTGACAGTGTGAAATTAAATGAAGCCGAACATAATATCATTGCCCTTTCAGCAGCTGTGGGTACTCTCGAATTGCAAATATTAAGTAAAAACTCTAGTATCTCTGGTTTGCAAGCTATTATTAAACAAGCTTCGCAAAAAGAAACCCTTAATGTGCAAACTTTTGGACTTCAGGAAAAATACCTTACTGGTTATTATGATATTGAAGTTTTGAGTCTGCCGCGCTTGATTATTGATAGTGTATTGGTATCTCAAAGTCATATAACGAAAGTAGAGATACCAGGTCCTGGAATATTGGTAGTAAAGAAGCCTGGTTTAGGTTATGGAAGTATTTTTAAGGAAACTGATGCTGGCTTAGAATGGGTCTATCGTTTTAGAGATAAAATAAATCATATTGAGTCCTTATATTTATTGCCAGGTGATTACAGAATAACCTATCGAACTAAATTTTCGAATCAAACGAATAGTAGTATCGAGCGCGTTTTTTCTATAAAAACCGGACAAACTATTACGGTAGATTTAAACAATTAATAAAATTATACTAGTCATGCAAAACCATTACAGGCCTTTTGGCATGTGTGGTTAGTTTTCTTGTCATACTGGTATGAAATAATCTTTCAATAAGGCTATCTTTTCTATTTAATATGACAAGCTGATCGGCTTGGGAATCTTCAGCAAATTGAGTAATACCCTCAACAATGCTATCACTTTGAATATAATAATAGCTATGTTTAATATCACCTAAATAACCATCAATATGTTCTTCAAAGGAAGTTGAATCAGGTTTCAATTCTTTATAAACGTTTAAAATGTAAATTTCAGAATCATTTAGCTCTGCAAAATCTATTAGCGATATCAACATTTTTTTATTGATGCCTAATAAATCGGTAGCAAAAACAATTTTCTGAATCTTTGTACAGTCATAATCTTCTGGTATCAGTAGTACAGCTACAGGTGATTTGTGGGTAATGCTAGCTGTAAAGCTACCAATCAATGTGTGGCTGCCTCCTTTACCCATTATCACATAGTCAATTCCTTTGGATTTAATAAAATTAATAATTACACCTTCATCAAAACAAATTTCAGCAATGGGATCAATAGTGTATCCTTTCGTATCAATTATATCAGATATTTTTTCAAGTTCTTGAGCTAATTTCAGTTTAGAATCATCAACTATTAATGGATACATCTCGCCTCTGGATGCACCAAATATTGGCGTATAGTAAATATTTAATAGATAATAATGATTTTTTGGACCAAATAATCGCAGTGCTGATGTGGTGGCTTTTCTAGAGTTTTTTGAAAAGTCTGTAAGTATGAGTATCCTTTTCATATGAATATGGTTTTGCATTGCTTATTTTATGTTATAAAAGATTGGGGAATATTACCCTAATCTAGTGTGATGCATAACAAAGCCTTTTTAGATAGCTTTTAAGCAATAGGGTTAATAATATATGAGTTAGCTCAAAGATAGTGAATTTAGAAGCCTAAATCAAGTTTTTTAGCAAAAAAATATTGCAAACAGTATAGAATAAGATTTTTTCAAATTGTTAATATAAAGGCTTTTAAAATAAAAATGATTACCTTAGCGTGTGGTTATTAAATAAATCACTTTAGCGCAAATTAAATAATACTATGATGATAAAAAAATGGATATTTTTAATCGTACTTGGTATCATTACTTTTGGAGTGCTGGCTCAGGAACAATCTAAGGATGTTATTTATCTTTTAAATGGTAATTTGTTTTATCCTGATAAAATTTTAGATATACACCCAGGAAGAATTATTTATTTTGAGAAAGATGGAGAAAAATCTACAGTAAGTGCTAAAGCTATTAATATAGAAGGCACATACGTGAATTTAAGTGTTTTAGAAACTGCAGCTAGATATACACCAAGCATCCCTTTGGATTCTGCTCTCCTTCTTAATTATAAGGGGAAGAATTATTTGTATTATCTTCAAACATATACCAAATCTAAAAGGTATATAAAAACAGGTCAGTTATTAACCATGCTTGGGGTTGGTGGTGTTTTTGTTGGGGCTATAGGTATTTCAGCACTTAGTTCTGATGACCCATTAACAATGATGGTGGCAATTATTCCTGGAATGCTTGGGGTTGTTGGAATTATGGCAGTAAGTGCTGGTGCTACTTTTTGGATTGCGGGTCAAAATTATCATGATAATAACAAAAGAGCAATGGATCTGTGTAAAAAACCTAGTGTTAGTCTTGGTTTTGGAGTTAATAGCAATGGTATTGGGTTGGTTTTAAGGTTTTGATATTATATGGATTAATACTGGTTACGTGGATGATGGTTTAAAATTTCAGTTTTTAAAAAGCTTCTATCCAAATGGGTATATATTTCGGTAGTGATAATAGATTCGTGGCCCAGCATTTCTTGAACAGCTCGCAAATCGGCTCCTCCTTCCACTAGGTGAGTGGCAAATGAATGGCGGAAAGTATGGGGACTGATGTTCTTTTTTATTCCTGCTTTTTCGGCTAAATTTTTAATGATAATAAAGATCATCACACGGCTCAGTTTCCTTCCTCTTTTATTTAAAAAAATAAAATCTTCATGTCCTTTTTCAATATTCACATGAACACGTACTTCTTCCAGATAAATATCTATTTGCTTGAGAGCTTGTTTTCCAATGGGTACTAATCGCTCTTTATCACCTTTGCCTATAACACGTATAAAACTTTCCTGAGGATATAGGTTGCTGATCTTTAGGTTGATTAATTCGCTAACCCTAAGGCCACAACTGTATAGTGTTTCTAGAATAGCTTTATTTCGTTCTCCTTCTGGTTTGCTACGGTCAATTTGAGCTATAAGAGTATCAATCTCAATGAGGCTGAGAACTTCGGGTAGTTTATGTCCCAATTTTGGAGCTTCCAAAAGATCTGTTGGGTCATTCTTTATTTGTTTTTCGAGTAATAAAAAACGAAAGAAGGCTTTTATACCGGATATAATTCTGGCTTGCGATCGTGCACTCAATCCAAGTTCAGCTAATTCTTGAATAAATACTTGCAAATCTTTCAGTTTTAGTTTACTGAGGCTTTTATTATGGGAATTAGTATAAGAAATAAGTTTTTTTAAATCGTTTTCATAAGCTTCAATACTATTAGGTGAGAGCGATTTTTCAAGTCTCAAATAGGTAGTAAAACTTTTAAGAAAAGCGTTTGTTGAGGCCATTTTTTAAGCTTATTTCATTTTTTCAATTTCTCTTCGTTCTTTTTTTGTAGGTCTACCACTTCCTCTTTCTCTATGTTCCGTTTTCATTTGCCGTATCATCTCCAAGCGTTCCAATTCTTCGGCAGGTGTACGATCTATATATTTCTCTTGAGCAAGACTAGCTTTCAAACGGTTTTTAATCACTTCTTTTACTTCGATGGTTTTGTTCATAATACCAGCTTTAAACTCAATAATAGTTCCCACTTTTATTTCGCGAGAAGGTTTTACTGCTTCACCATCTATTTTAACTCTTCCTGTTTTACATGCCTCGCTTGCAATACTACGTGTTTTATAAGCTCTAATGGCCCATAGGTACTTATCGATACGAATGCTGTCCATGCTTCTACTTTTCTCTAAAATAAAGCTTCATGGGGACTCCGGAAAAGTTATAGTTTTTACGCAAATGATTTTCTAAAAATCTGGAATACGGATCTTTTACATCATTAGGCAGATTACAGAAAAAGACAAAAGAAGGATAATAGGTTTTCAGCTGAGTGATATATTTTATTCTGATATACCTTTCGCGTGAAGCCATAGGTGGAGGAGTAGCCTCGATAATGGGTAATAGAAAGTTGTTTAGCTGAGAGGTAGTTATTTTTTGCATTCTGTTTTGATAAACTTCGTGAATGGTTTCCAAAGTTTTGTGAATTCGTTGCTTATTAATAACCGAAGTAAAAATAATTGGAATATCAGTAAAAGGAGCTGTTTTCTGTCTTATTTTTTGTTCAAAATCAAGATGAGTATTCGAACCTTTCTCAACTAAATCCCATTTATTTACTACAATGATAACCCCTTTATTGTTTTTTTGGATCACACGAAGTATACTCATGTCTTGAGCTTCAAAACCATCAATAGCATCTATCATTAAAATACAAACATCGCTATTTTCTATAGCTCTTAATGATCTCAGAACACTATAAAATTCAATATCTTCGCTTACTTTTTTCTTTTTTCTTATACCTGCAGTATCTACTAGTTTGAATTTAAAACCAAAGCGATTATATTCGGTATAAATCGTGTCACGAGTTGTTCCGGCAATATCTGTAACAATATTTCTATCAACATCTAAAAGAGTATTGATTAAGCTAGATTTTCCAACATTTGGTCGTCCAACAACCGTAAAGCGTGGTATGCCATCATCTTCTTCGGGAGCATCGTCTTTAAATTCTTTAACAACATCATCAAGTAAATCACCTGTACCACTTCCATTCATAGCTGAGACATTATACACTTCGCCGAGGCCTAAGCTATAAAATTCATTACTATATGCCATGAGTTTTGAGTTATCTACTTTATTAGAAACTAAGAAGATGGGTTTTTTACTATGGCGTAACATTTCAGCAGCATCTTCATCTAGAGGTGTAACACCGTCTTTTACGTCAACTATAAATAGAATCACATCAGATTCATCAATTGCTAATGCAACTTGTTTACGGATTTCTTCTTCAAAAATATCCTCAGATCCCATAACATAGCCACCAGTATCTATCACAATAAATTCTTTGCCATTCCAATAAGAATGACCATAATGACGATCACGTGTAACGCCACTAGATTCTTCTACAATAGCTTGTCGTGTTTGTGTTAATCGGTTAAAGAGTGTGGATTTCCCTACATTAGGACGTCCTACAATTGCTAAATAATTTCCCATTTCTTATAAAATTTCGGCTGCAAAAATAGCTATTTTTACTGACATTTAAGCTGTGAAAATAAATGAAGTGAAAAAAACACAAAAATATTATTTTATTTATTTGTCAGTTTAAAAAATACTATTACTTTTGCAGCCGCAAATGAGCGATGATTCCGTAGCTCAGCTGGTAGAGCAACGGCCTTTTAAGCCGTGGGTCCTGGGTTCGAATCCCAGCGGGATCACAGATGAATGTGAAAGCCTCAATCAACACTGTTGATTGAGGCTTTTTGTTTGGGTAAAAATTCAAGCTCGCTTGAAAATTTTTACCCAAACAAAAAGCCAACAATCGCGAAGCGATTGGGCTTTTCATTCTCACGATGGAGCCCTCTTGGGATCGCGCAGCCATCCCAGTAACCATTTAATAGTGTTTTATTGTAAAATTAGAAAGAAGCGATTGGGCTTTTCATTCTCACGATGGAGCCCTCTTGGGATCGCGCAGCCATCCCAGTAACCATTTAATAGTGTTTTA
>JAOZUW010000046.1:0-11206 GCA_029938465.1 Bacteroidales bacterium
TCTATAGCCTCATTAATATATCTATTTCGTGGTTTTTTCATTCGAGCAAGAATCTTTTCAGTTTCTCCAAAGATAGAATCGTCAATTTTCAAGGATACAGTTTTCATAATATTTGTTTTGTATATCACAAAGGTATACTAAAAAAGTATATTCTCCAAAGGCTTTTTGATTTTTTCTTACGTTGAGGCTAACGTAAAGTTAAATCCCTGTGGGGGTTAATAAATCAAAAATAGTTAAAAAGAGCCGCCTCCTTCTATCTGAGGTGAGGATGATGGTTTTGCGGCGATCGTTATGATTGCGAATACGTATCAGTTTTTTTTCATCATCTTTCTAAATATACTAAGTTGGTTTAATAATTCCGATTTAGAAAATGAATTATTTTTGTCTTATTCGATGCGCAAAATCCTTTTATAGCCGTAGCTATATAATAATTTTGCAAAAAAGAAAAAGGCGAAAAGAATCGTTTGATATTCGGTATTATTATAGCATTTTAGTATACCTTCAGCCTGCATTGTCTTATGGGCAATATTATATAATTTTAATGATTAAAGAAATCCAATTTGAATATGGGATGTCATCTCTCCTCAAAAAAAAAGGGGGCTGTCAACCTTTAGCTTACCTCTAAATTTTAAAATATACTTTAACAAACAGAAAAATATAAAGCAAAGGCATTAATCTGCAATAGCTCTCCGAATTTTTAAAAGCTTCACTAATAAATCCTCTAAATAATCAAGTTTAAGCATATTGGCGCCATCCGAAAGAGCTATGGAAGGATCGGGATGTGTTTCCAAGAAAATACCGTCAACACCAACTGCAATACCAGCTTTGGCTACTGTTTCAATTAGGTTGGGTTGCCCGCCAGTAACACCAGCTGTTTGATTGGGTTGCTGTAGGCTATGGGTAATATCTAAAATTACGGGTACATTGTTTTTCTGCATCTCAGGAATGCCTCTGTAATCAATAACCATATCCTGATAGCCAAACATATTGCCTCGGTCAGTCAGCATAATAGTATCATTCCCACTTTCTCTAACCTTTTGAACGGCAAATTGCATAGAAGCAGCACTTAAAAATTGTCCTTTTTTTATATTGATTATTTTTCCGGTTTTTGCTGCGGCAACCAGAATATCTGTCTGACGACAAAGAAAAGCTGGTATTTGAAGAATATCTACATAATCAGCGGCCATTTTTGCTTCTTCTGCACTATGAATATCTGTTACTGTTGGAATGTTTAAGGTGTCAGAAACTTTTTTTATGGCTTGCAAGGCTTTTAGGTCACCAATACCTGTAAAGGAATCCAAACGTGATCGATTGGCTTTGCGATAGCTGGCTTTAAAAACATAAGGGATATCAAGTTTTTGGCATATATGATGCACCTTTTGAGCAATTTCCAATGGCATCTCAGTATTTTCTACTACACAAGGTCCGGCCAATAAAAAAAAGTTCTTATGCTGGCTTAGTTTATTGAATAACTGCTTCATAATATATTAGTTAGCTTTTTTAAATTCGATTTTATTTCTTCGGATTCTGTAATACTTAGCTGTTGCAGAAGTAGCTTTTCAGCATTATTACGATAGGTAATTATACTATCCAGCGTTTTTTTTCCTTTAGCTGTTATTTTAATATCTATGGCTCGTCTGTCGGTTTTATTTGTGGTGCGCTTAATATATTCTTTGCTCACCATTTTATCAATGATTCTACTTACACGAGATAAGGATAATTGCATTTTATCTGCCACACTGTAACTGTTAAAGTGTTTGCAGTTTTTCAAGCAAAGGAACATATTGTATTCAGCTTGTGAGATATCGTTTTTCTTAAAAAACGACTCATCCTTAAGAGTGCATTGCCTCTTTAAACCATGTATTAAGTCAAGAATTGTTGCGTCTGCCGTTTCCATAATTCTATTATTATTTATCTTTTATTTCTATTTGCTGCCATACTTTCTTTACATCCTGAATAATATCTTGTTTTTCATCAAATGGTAGAAAAGAATGATCAAAGGAATAGAGTAATAACTTTTTTATTTCATCTTTATTGAATTGAAACTCTTTGCTCGCCAAAATATATTCTTTAGATAGGCTAGTTCCTGATATCAACCTGCTATCTGTGTTGATGCTGATGGGAATCTGTTTATCAAAATACTGTCTAATAGGGTGTGCTTCAATATTCGCAACACTTTTAGTTTGTACATTACTGCTTAAGCATACTTCTAATGGGATTTGTCTGTCGATAAAATAATTCAAAAGTGCTGGATCTTCATACAATCGTGTTCCATGTCCAATTCGTTGTGCGCCTAAATAATGAATAGCATCAGCAATGGAATGTGCTCCATCAGCTTCACCGGCATGTACGGTTCGGCATAAGTTATTTTGTATGGCAATCTCAAATGCTTTTCTATGTATTTTGGCAGGTCTCCCATATTCTTCACCCGCTAAATCGAAAGCCACAACACCTTTATTTTTGTAATTTACAGCTAGTTGCGCAAGTTCCATATTGGTTTTTTCGCTAAATGTTCGGAGACCACAAACGATGATATTGCTTTTAATAAAATGTTGATCTTCAGCTTGTTTCTTTCCTTTTAGAATAGCATTCATTACCTGATTGAGAGATAATCCTTTTTGTAAATGTAATGCAGGCGAAAACCGAGCTTCTGTGTACTTTATATGATCTTTATGAGCATCCTCTAAAAATTCAAACATAGCTTGTTCCAGAGCATCTTCAGTTTGTAATACGCTTAAAGTGTATTCAAAAGGTTTGAAATAGTCTACCAGACTTTCACAGTTTTCATTATTAGTAAGTAAGGGTAGTAGTGAATCGTAATGATAAGAAGGTAAGTCAACATGGTGTTTTAAAGCCAATTCAATAATAGTTTCCACTCTCATACTACCGTCAATATGTGTATGCAGTTCTGCTTTAGGAGCTTGTTTTATAAATGATATTAAATCCATTCACACTTAATTTATCGGCAAATTTAGGAAATTTAATGTTTGTTTTATCAGTATGACATAGCTATTGCTAACATTTTGTTATAAGAGATTCTTTTTTTTACCTTAAATCCGCAAAGATATTTCTACTGCAAAGCCCAACTGCCTATCATTGTTGAGAATACCTGCCTGGTCGGCAGACAGGCTATTAAAAACCTACTCACCATAACTACTGCTATGTCTGCGTTGCTTTTTAATGCGCTACATCAATACTGACAGCCATTTGAACTTTTCGTAACGAAAACCCTTGCGAATTTTAAGGTCATACTTTTATTTGGTGGTTTTACTGAATGAAAAAATGTTACTACAATAACACTAATTGCTTACTTTTGCAGTAAATTTATAAAAATGAAGAAAAGTATATTTATTTTAATCTTGGTCACTCTTTCTTTTCAGGTGAAGGCGTCATTTGATGCTTTTTTTATTGAAAAAACCATGCGTATTGATTATATTCATGCAGGAAATAGTAATAACGAATTTTATTATATAGAAGATTTAAAGCAAGAGCCCTATTGGGGAGGATCACAAAATCAACTGATAGATACTTTTAAATATGGGCATTATTTTTTCGAGATATATGATGCAGTAAGCGGGATATTAATTTACTCTCGTGGTTATTCTTCATTGTTTGGTGAATGGCAAACCACTAATGAAGCCAAAGAAATGAATAAAGCTTTTTATGAAAGTATTGTTTTCCCATTTCCTAAAAATAATGTGATTGTAAAATGGTATTCGAGGAATTATTTAGGAAAATTTGAAGAGAAGATGCAATATCTACTTGATCCTAGTAATTATTTTATTGATCCGGTTCAACAAAAAAAATATCCTCTATATCAAGCATTACAGTCAGGTGATCCTAAGAATAAAGTAGATATTGTTATTTTACCAGAAGGATATACAGCAGACGAAATGGAATTGTTTAAAAACGATTGTGATAAATTTGTTCAGGAAATGTTTAATTTTCATCCATATAGCAACTATAAGGAATATTTTAATATTATAGGTGTTTTAGCACCTAGTATAGATAGTGGTAATGATATTCCGGCAGATTCAATATGGAAGAATACCCAATTGAGTACTCAGTTTTATACTTTTGATAGTGAACGTTATTGTATGACTGAGGATTATAAAAGTGTTAGAGATTTAGCTTCTAATGCTCCCTATGATCAAATATATATATTGGTGAATAATGAGAAATATGGTGGTGGAGCTATTTATAATTTCTATAATGTAAGTGTGAATTCAAATGCCAAATCAGGTCAGATTTTTATTCATGAATTAGGTCATGGTTTTGCTGGCTTAGCTGATGAATACTATACAAGTTCAACTAGTTATAATGATTTTTACAATATGAATATTGAACCTTGGGAACCTAATATAACTACCTTAGTCGATTTTGATAGTAAGTGGAAACATTTGCTTAAAAAGGGAACTCCAATTCCTACTCCAGCTACCGAAGAAAACAAAGAAACTATGGGTGCATTTGAAGGTGGTGGTTATGTGGCAAAAGGGATCTTTCGTCCCCGACAAGATTGTTTGATGAATTCTTTTAAAGATAATATTTTTTGTGGTGCTTGCGAAGAAGCCATTGTCGAAATGATTTTGTTTTATACGGACTAAAGAGTAAAAGAAAATAATACTTTATTAAAAAAGAAAAAGATATGCAAATACAAAAGTTAGATCAAATGTTTGAAGTCCTTAAAAATAAGGATAAAAAAAGACTTGTAGCGGCCTTTGCAAACGATAGCCATACTATAGGTGCTGTAAATCAAGCTATTGAGCTTGGTATTATTGAGGCTACTTTAGTAGGGGATATTGATATAATAAAGGAAGTATGTGAGAAAGAAAGTATTGATGTGAATCTTTTTAAATTGGTTCAAGAGGCTGATCCACAGAAAGCAGCTTTTAAAGCTTGCGAAATTATTAATAAGGGCGAAGGTGATTTAATAATGAAAGGTTTGGTGAGTACGGAACAATATATGCGAGCTATTTTGAATAAAGAGATAGGTTTGATGCCACCAAAAGCGGTTTTAAGTCATGTTACTGTTATGGAAACTCCCCATTATCATAAGTTATTGGTGGTAGGTGATGTAGCTATCATTCCAGCGCCAGAATTAAAAGAGAAGCTGGCCATAGCCAATTATTTAATCAAAACAGCGCATGCTTTGGGTATAGAAAGACCAAAAGTAGCTATTTTAGCTGCTTCTGAGCAAGTCTCGCTTAAAATGCAAGCAAGTATTGATGCTGCATTAATGTCAAAAATGGCAGAGAGAGGACAAATAAAAGGAGCAGCAGTTGATGGACCATTATCTTTAGATTTAGCTATTGATAAAGAAAGCGCGGAGATAAAAAAAGTGGGTGGTGAAGTAGCTGGAAATGCAGATTGTATTGTGTTTCCAAATATCGAATCTGGTAATGTCTTTTATAAAGCCAATACCAAACTAGCCAAAGGTGAGCAAGGAGCCATAGTAGCAGGTGCTAAAGTACCGGCTGTATTAAGCAGTAGAGGTGATAGTGTGAAAACAAAACTTTATTCCATAGCTTTGGCAGCTTTATTATCATAATGCTGGCAAATTATTGTGTATACTAAGTTGGTTTAATAATTCCGATTTAGAAAATGAATTATTTTTGTCTTATTCGATGCGCAAAATCCTTTTATAGCCGTAGCTATATAATAATTTTGCAAAAAAG
Source organism: Bacteroidales bacterium (assembly GCA_029938465.1). Lineage (GTDB taxonomy): Bacteria > Bacteroidota > Bacteroidia > Bacteroidales > UBA12170 > UBA12170. The sequence continues at coordinate 5,676 of JAOZUW010000046.1, forward strand.
AAAAAGGCGAAAAGAATCGTTTTATATTCGGTATTATTATAGCATTTTAGTATATAACGTTTTATTTATAATTTTGCAGATAACTTTAGGTAGTTACAATTAATAAACTGAAAGAAAATAGAATTAATGAATATAAGCCAAGGAATTAGAGTGATTGCTATCAATCCAGGTTCTACAAGTACCAAAGTAGCTGTATTTGATAATGAATCACCTGTTTTAGTAAAAAACCTGAATCATACAGCCGAAGAATTGGATCAGTTTGATAGAATTACAGATCAGTTTGAATATCGTAAAAAACTAATTTATGATGTGCTGAAAAAAGCTGAAATTCGTATGGATTTAGTTCGTGCTATTGTGGGGCGAGGAGGATTGGTTAAGCCTATTGAATCAGGAGTGTATGAAGTTAATGAGGCCATGAAAAAAGATTTAATCCATAGCCCTATGGGAGCTGAGCATGCTTCTAATTTAGGAGGATTAATTGCTGATGATTTGGCTAAATCTATCCCCAATGCTAGAGCTTATATTGCCAATCCAGTGGTAGTGGATGAGCTTGATGATATTGCTCGTTATTCTGGACATGTGCTTATGCCTCGTATTTCAGTTTTTCATGCACTTAATCAAAAAGCGGTAGCCCGACAACATGCTAAATCAGTTTTGCGTAAATACGAAGATATGAATCTTATTGTTATTCATCTTGGGGGTGGAGTAACAGTTGGAGCTCATTGTAAAGGACGCGTTATTGATGTTAATCAAGGTCTCGATGGAGATGGTCCATTTTCTCCGGAGCGTACCGGTACTTTGCCGGTTGGAGCATTAGTGCGTTTATGTTTTAGCGGGAAATATACCGAAAAGCAAATTTTGAAAATGAATAAAGGCGAAGGGGGTTTGGTTTCTTATTTGGGTACCAATTCTGCTTATGATGTGGAGCAAAAGATGATGGCTGGTGACAAAAAATCTAAAGAGGTTTTTGAGGCTATGGCTTATCAGGTTTCTAAAGAAGTAGGTGCTATGTATGCCGTTTTAAAAGGCGAAATTGATGCCATATTAGTAACTGGTGGTGTGGCTCATAGTAAATGGTTTGTGAATCAAATAAGCGAAAGAGTTTATAAAATGGCACCGGTTCATGTTTATCCTGGTGAAGATGAAATGAGAGCTTTAGCTTTTAATGGACTTCGTGTTATTAGAGGAGAGACAGAAGCTAAAATATATGTGTAAAGACTGATTGTCTATTGCCTATCCACGCCGCTTGTTATGGTTATATACTGAAGCCCAAGATGGTTTTATTCTTATTCCCTGAAGAGTAAGTTTTTTATAAGCACAAAAACAAAAGACCAATAGTTAACCGAAAGGTTCTGCATTTTGAACCTTAAAGACTTATAAAAAAAAAAGTCTACCCCGTCCATTGCCAGAGGCGAGACAAGCTTTTGAGAAAAAGTGTTAAGCAAAGGATGATTTTGGAGCAAAAAAACAAAAAAATAGTTGAATTTCTAGACCAGAGATGTGCAAAATTTATTATGTTTGCATAATAAATTTATAGAGAATGAAAGCCCCAGATACAGTAGGATATCAAGTAAAATCAACTTGGCAAGCCATTGTTAAGATGTATAATAGAGTCACTTTAGAAGATGATTTTTCACAAGCCATTGGATATGTATTGATAAATGTTAAAAAGGAAGGTATTCCAGTCACTAAAATTGCTCCCCTAATGGGCATAGAACCAACAAGTCTTAGTCGTTTGCTAAATACCATGGAAGAAAAAGGCTTGATATACAGAGAAAAAGACCTTAAAGATAAGAGAGTGGTTAATATAAAATTGACTCCTAAAGGATTTGAGCTAAAGAAAATTAGTCGGAAAATTGTTCTTGATTACAATAAAATGATCAAAGATAATATTGATGAAGAAGAACTGGAAGCCTTTTTTAAAGTGATCATTAAAATTAAAAAACTGACTTGTAAGGTTGCCTTGAGCGAGGAAGAGCAATTGAATAGGAATTGCTAGACCTCCTTCGTTTCTTACCAACAAAATGTGACTATACATACATATTATTCAGAAGCTTATTATTTAGAAAAACTATAAATTGAGTTTATATATTAATTTTTATATTATCTAAATAGAAATTGTAAATAATTAAATCCCAATACTTTAGGCATTTATTTTCAGATAGGGGTGTAAAATAATACTACTTAAGTTACACATATTCAGTAAATTAAGTGATTTAGTGCAACTATTTTGATAATACTATTCCTTAAATATTTAAGATTAAATTTGCAATTAATACAAATATATAGATATGTAGATATGAGAACATATCATATTGTAGAAAGATAAAGAAAAATTTTCAATCAATAGTATATTCATGAAAACGAGACGTGAATTTATCAAAATTTCAACTGTTGCTGCTGGTGGTGTCGCTATGATAAAACCAGCTCTTAGTTGGGCCCCTGATTTTCTTCGAAAAGATATCAAACCAATGGATGAGTCCAAAGCTCAACGGTTTCCTACCTTTTGCGAGGTTTGTTTCTGGAAATGTGCAGGATTTACCTACCATGATAAGAATGGGGATATTCAGAAAATCATAGGGAATGAAAGAGACCCTCATAGTAATGGGAGGTTTTGTCCTAGAGGAACAGGTGGTGTAGGTATGTATTACGATAACGATCGCTTAAAAACACCTCTTAAGCGAGTGGCAGGAAAGAATGGAGAGTCAGATGCTTATGAAGAGATATCATGGGATGAAGCTTTTGATATTATTGCTATCAATATGAAGAAAGTGGCCAAAGAACATGGTCCAGAAAGTATAGCTTTATTATATCATGCAAGTAGTGGCGCCTATTTTAAACATCTTTTACATGCTTTTGGAACCGACAACATTGCCAAACCTTCTTATGCCCAATGCTTGGGTCCTCGCGAAGCAGGATTTGTGGCTACTTATGGAGCTAGTATTAGTTCGCCAGAACCAACAGATATTAAAAATACGCAATGTTTGGTATTAATAGGGAATCATGTTGGTGAGAATATGCATAATGGCTATGTGCAAGAAGTTGCAGATGCTATTGAAAGAGGTGTGAGTATTATTACTGTAGATCCCAGATTTTCCACTATTGCAAGTAAGTCGCAATATTGGCTACCTATTAAGCCTGCTACTGATATGGCATTGCTTTTATCTTGGATACATGTTATTATATATGAAGAACTTTATGATAAAAAATACGTCAATCAGTATACATTTGGACTAGATGAACTAAAAGCTCATGTAAAGAATTTTACTCCTGAATGGGCTTATACTAAAACAGATATTAATCCAAAGGATATTCGTGATACTGCTTATGAAATGGCCAAAGCAGCTCCTGCAACTATTGTGCATCCCGGTCGACATACTACGTGGTATGGCGATGATACGCAAAGAACAAGGGCTATTGCTATTTTAAATGCGCTACTAGGATCCTATGGAAAAAAAGGAGGATGGTATTTCCCTGAAAAGAAAAGTGTACCAACAATCCCGCATCCGGAGTACCCACACCCAAAATGGACTTGGAAAGACATTACTCGTAAAACATATAAAAGTGCAGGAACAGGTATTTCTAACGATTTGATTAAAGCTTCATTACCGGAGAATAAAAACGAGCATAAGATTAAAGCTTGGTTTGTGGTAGGAACTAATTTATTAGCAACAGTTCCCGATCAGGCAATAACTAAAAGGGCTATGGATAACCTTGATTTTATGGTAGTAATAGATACTATGCCTGCCGAGATTACAGGTTATGCCGATATTGTACTTCCTGAATGCACCTATTTAGAAAGATATGATGATATTAGAAGTAGCCAGCATCGTTTCCCAAATATTGCTTTGCGAATGCCAGCAGCAAAACCCCGATTCAATACCAAATCAGGTTGGTGGATGGCAAAACAATTAGCTGAGAAGTTAGATCTAGGAGCTTATTTCCCTTATGATACAATAGAGGAAGAATTAGATTGGAAATTTAAACAAATGGGTACCAGTCTTGAGGAAATGCAAAAAATAGGAGTGAAGCAATTCACTAAGGATAAAGAATTATATTTGAGCGAAGGTGAAGAGTATTATTTCAATACTGATACTGGTAAAATAGAATTATATTCCATTGATTTAGAAGCCAAAGGTTACGATCCTATGCCTAAATATACTGAGCATAAACAACCAGATGCCGGTTTTTATCGTTTGATATACGGTAGAGCACCCATGCATACTTTTGGACGTACCGTTAATAATCCAAATCTCACTGACTTAATGAGTGAAAACAAGATATGGATAAATCCAAAGGTAGCTAAGATTTGGGGTTTTGAGCCTGATCAAGAGATCTGGTTAGAAAATCAAGATGGTGTTAAAAGTAGTTTCCCTATAAAAGTGAGAATCACCGAACGTATTCGTCATGACTCTATTTATATGATTCACGGTTTTGGAACTACAAAAAAGCAAATGACCAGAGCATATGGTAGAGGTGCTTCCGATTCAGAGTTAATCACTAATGTAAAATACGATCCCATTATGGGAGGAACAGGAATGAGAGAAAATTTTGTGACTTTTCATACAGAAAATCCACATAATAAAGTTGTTGAACCAGAGACAAAGGAGGCTAACTCATGAGATATGGAATGGCAATGGACACAAAAAAATGTGTCGGATGTAGCGACTGTGTAGTAGCTTGTCAAACAGAAAATAATGTTCCTTTGGGTTATGCTCGAGACTGGATTGTTGAAAGCACCAACGGAACCTATCCGAATTTGGATATGGAAATACGAAGCGAAAGGTGTAATCATTGCGATAACACTCCTTGCGTTAGAACATGTCCAACAGGGGCCAGCCACGTAATAGAAGGTGGGATTGTTAAAGTAACTCCAGTAGAGTGTATAGGATGTGGGGCTTGTATTCAGGCTTGTCCTTACGATGCACGATACTTTCACCCAGATGGATATGTGGATAAATGCACATTCTGTAGTCATCGTGTAGAAAAAGGACAAACCACTGCCTGTGTGGCTGTTTGCCCAACTAAAAGCTTAACTTTTGGCGACCTTGATGATCCAAATTCAGATGTGTCGCGTTTGTTACGTAATAGGAAATGGAAAGTTTTGGCTCCTGAAGCTGGAACAAAACCACAAGTATTTTTCTTAACTTAATTCAATAACAGAAATTATGACTGAAGAAATTATAACCAGCGGCAGAGATATTCCTTTTATAGATCCTGTCCTGAATATTTGGCATTGGCAGATTCCCCTTTATCTTTATTTGGGAGGTATAGCTGCAGCTCTTGTTTTCTTTTCTGCCTACTTTTATATTAGAGGTCGAGGAAATGAGCTGAAAACATCGGTACATATTGCCCCTATTTTAGCACCTATTGTGATTGTAATTGGTCTAATTGCTTTATTATTAGATCTTAGACATCCTGCTTATTTTTGGCAGCTTTATACTACTATTCGTATTGATTCTCCTATGTCGTGGGGAGCCTGGACTTTAGGTTTGATTATGCCTTTATCGGTTATTTGGCCCCTTACCTAT
>JAOZUW010000046.1:11306-21208 GCA_029938465.1 Bacteroidales bacterium
TGTTTTTAGTTTCGGGCTTGTCAACTGGGGCTGCTGTTATTATGTGGATGTCACGAAGTGTAAAAGAAAGAATAATATTTAGCCGAATTGATCTACTGCTTATAGCAGTTGAAGGTTTTTTTATTATCCATTTGTTTATGGGTTTCTTAGCAAGTGGCACTGTTCAAATTGAAGCAGCCGAATTATTCTTAGGAGGTGAATACACTGCTATCTTTTGGATTGGTGTAGTAATGATTGGTTTAATTTTGCCAGCTACTCTGGAAACAATGGAACTATTTGGGTATCATATACCTATTTCTATTCCAGCTATTCTAATTTTGGTTGGAGGATTAATTTTCCGATTTGTTATGGTTGATGCCGGACAAGTAACTAGGTATTTATACTAAAAAGTGATTAATTATGAAGAGTTTAAAACACAGAGGAGAGCATGCCAACGAATATATGAATCCATATATAGCTGGTGTACTTTTAGGATTGGTGATCATAGCTTCTTTCTTTTTTAGTGGAGAAGGTCTTGGAGGCAGTGGTGCATTTAAAGATATTGTAAAAACTACTGTAGTAAAAGTGGCTCCAGAATATGCTGCTGGAACCAGTTATTTTAAATCAGCCACAGAGCTGGATCATAGTCCATTAAAGACTTGGTTAGTTTTTGAAGTTTTGGGTTTAATGATTGGTGGAATTATTTCAGGAGCTTTTGCAGGGAGATTGAAACTACAAATAGAGCATTCACCAAAAATTACTTCCAGAACAAGAATTATATTTGCTATTCTTGGAGGGGCACTATTTGGTATTGGATCTCAGTTGGGTAGAGGATGTACCTCTGGAGCAGGATTGAGTGGTATGGCAGTGATGTCGGTTTCGGGATTTTTGGCTGCAGGAGCCATTTTCGGATCAGGATATCTGTTTGCTTGGTTTTTTAGAAAATTATGGATATAAAAATTATATAAAATGGCACCTATATTTGAATATGGAAGTGAATGGAACCTATTGGCCGCTTTATTTATTGGCATAGCCTTTGGTTGGGTATTGGAAAGAGCCGGATTTTCAACATCTCGTAAGTTAGCCGGTGTTTTTTATGGATATGACTTTGTAGTGATAAAGGTGTTTTTTACCGCTGCAATAACAGCTGCTTTAGGCTTGTTGATCCTTAACCAAATGGATGTTTTATATTTTGGAGATGTGTGGATGCCAACTACCTATCTAACACCTACAATTGTGGGCGGCGTAATTATGGGTCTAGGTTTTATTCTTGGTGGTTTTTGCCCAGGAACTAGTGTAAGTGCTGCTGCTATTGGGAAAATTGATGCTATGGCATTTGTTGGTGGTATTGTATTAGGTATATTCTTTTATGCTTTTACTTACGAACTACTTTGGGAAGAACTTAGACAGAGCGGAAGTATAGGCAAAGTAAAAATTGGTGATCTTATCGGACTTTCTGAAGGTATTGCAGTCTTGGCTTTTATCCTTGTAGCTTTTGGAACTTTTTGGATGGTTGATACAATCAAAAAGAAATTTAAAATTGAAGATGTAGAGTATTAAATTCATTAATCATGAAGAAAAAATATATTTTAGGAATAGCAATGTTTTTAGCCTTGGGTGCTTATATCGCTTTTTCAGGAGTGAAAGAAAGTGAATATTTGGAGACAAAGCCTGATAAATTATTCCTTGATTTAATAGAGACCACAAGGTATTTTACCGTAGAAGAAGTGGCGCAATTGATTATTTCGCAGGATCCTTCCATTCAACTGATTGATGTGCGAACTGAGGAATATTATAAAAAATTCTCCTTAAATGGCGCTATGAATATACCGCTTAAAGATTTCTTGAATTCAGATAATCTGCTATATTTAGATCAGGATGTTTATAAAACTATTTTGTTCTCTAATGGTAGTAGTGATGCTGATATAGCATGGATCTTGGCCACTAGAATGGGATACAAAAATGTGTATGTGATGCAAGGTGGATTAAATAGATGGGTGGAGGATATTTTACAACCCAAAGAAAACTCTATTATTTGGGACAGAGTTGATGATCAGCTTTATCAATACCGAAAAGGAGCTAGTATTTATTTTGGGGGAGAAGCAGTAGATGTAGAAGAAGCTGATGAAAGAACTAAAGCAAAAAAACCTATTATTCGAAGAAAGAAAAAAGAGGTTGAAGGAGGCTGTGGTTAAAACTACTCCAATTAATAAACCATTAAAAATAATAAAATGAAATTATTTAAAAATATAGTATGGCTATCTGTTCTTCTTCTTATTGTTTCGGCATGTACAAAGGAGCCCAGAAAAAAATATAAGCTTACAAGCCAAGAAGCTTTAGAAGCTTATATAAGTAAAGAAGATATATTATCGATAGAAAAAGTGGCGAATATTCTTTTATGTAAGCATGAACATCATTATCAAATGATTGATTTAAGAACACCTCCTGAGTTTATTGAAGGTCATATTGAAGGTGCTCTCAGTATTCCTGCAAAGAACATTTTGGATATGGAGTATTTTCATATTTTAAATCAAGAAGAGAAAATTAATGTTCTTTATTGTCGAGGTAAAAATCAAGCTGTGAATATTTATATGGTATTAAAACAGTTGGGTTTTAAAAATATAAAAGTAGCATTGGGAGGCTACGATTATATTAATGATTTTATTGTGCAAAAATATGGTATAAAATCGGGTGATTATAATGATGAGAAACCAAAATACGATTTCATGAAACTTGTGGCAGGAATAGATCAACCCGAAAAAGATAGTATTTCTGCTCCTGAAATTCTATTTAGGAATCCTAATAAGGTTATTAAGGATTTTGATGAAGAATGCCCAGATTTAAATTAATTGAAATATTAAAATTTGAAATAATGAAGATAACAAAATATATTCTATTTTCGATAATATTAAGCGCGCTTTTATTTACTTCATGTACGAAATCCTATTCGCCAGGAAAAAATATTGAAACAGTTCCGGGAGATACTATAAAAGTTCCTGAAACAGAAGCCCTACTGCGATTTATTAATAATTCTGGTGATTATATTAATAGTAAAGATTCACCAAGTTTAGTAAGTGCTACCAATGTGTTCGATAATTTAGGATCATACTTGATTATAGATATTAGATCTAAAGATGCCTATGTAGCTGGGCATATAAATAGCGCCATACATTCTCGAGTTCCCGACCTAATAGACTATTTAGATAAAGAAGTAGCTGCAAGTATTTATGATAAACTAGTTATTGTCTGCAAAAATGGTCAATCCTCGGCTTATGTAGCTAGTGTATTACGGCTTATAGGGTATAGTAATGCTTATTCTTTAAGCTATGGAATGTCGTCTTGGAATAAATCATTAGATCTTTGGAGTTCTAATTTATCCAGTTCATATATAGGGAAACTAGAACAAAAAACTAATCCTGTAGAGGGTATGCACGAATATCCACAACTAAATACTGGTGAACGATGTGGTGCTGAAATACTTCAAGCTCGGGGACGTACTTTATTGAATACTCCATTTCAAAAACTAAAAATCAGTGCTGATAGAGTATTTAAAAATAATAATGACTTTTATATTATTAACTTATGGCCAAAAGATCATTATGATCTTGGGCATATACCTGGATCGTACCAATATACCCCGCGTAAAGATATTAATTCGGAAACGCTTTTAAATACTATTCCTTCTGATAAAAAGATATTGGTTTATGGTTATACAGGTCAATCTTCTGCCTTTATGACGGCTTATCTTCGCTTATTAGGTTATAATGTTTTTACTATGCCTTTTGGAGCAAACAGTTTTATGTACAATACTTTAAAAAATAAAGGGTGGTATGCTTTTAAAAGAGCAGATAAGGTTAATGATTTTCCTTTAGTAAAAGGAGCAAATCCATCTGATGAATCCTTAAAAACAAAGATTAATTCAACACAGCAAAGAGAAAAAGATTCTAAAAAACCTATTATTCGAAGAAAGAAAAAAGAGGTTGAAGGAGGATGTAGCTAAAAAATAAGCGGATTAAAAATCAAGTAATTTGTATAAAGCATAGCCATTTGGTTATGCTTTTTTTTAGGCATACAAATACCGCTTAATTTTTTTTGTTGCTGTTTTCTGAAAAGGGTCAGGGTGAGATATAAATAGTTGAATACGTGATGTTTTATTAACTTTAGAATTGATATAGGCCTTTAATTCAATAGTCAATTCTTCCATAGCTTTATCCACTTTATTAGAAATATCATCTAAAGTGTTATCCATCTTTTGACTAATACTTGATTTCATCGATTGCATTTTTTTCTCCAAGTCTTCTCTGTTAAAATGCACCATTGCAACAAGTTTACCTTTCTTTTCAAGAACTATTGACTCTACTACACATTTAAAATTATTAATCAAAGATTCTATCTCTTCAGGATAAATATTTTCACCATTGGCACCAACGATCATATTCTTTAAGCGTCCCTTATGAGTCAACCAACCTTGTTTGTCAAAAACACCCAAGTCACCAGTTTTAAACCAACCGTCTTTAGTCAATACTTCTTGGGTTTTTTCTTCATTTTTGTAATAACCCAACATTACGTTTGGTCCTTTGGCCCAGATTTCACCTTCTCCTGTTACTGGATCAGGATTGTTAATTTTTAAATCTAGCCAAATTGCTTTTGGTCCAACGGCTTGTAGCTTAGTTTGTGAGGGGTTAGATCCTGCCAAAATAGGAGCTGTTTCTGTAAGTCCATAGCCAATAGCATATGGAAATTTTGCATCCCTTAAAAACTGTTCTACTTTTCCGTCTAATTTGGCACCACCAATACCGAAGAATTTGAGATTACCTCCAAAAGTTTGGTATAATTTCTTACCAGCTAAACGATAAACAAGTTTACGTGTAGGGGTGAAATTATGCATCAAGCGAGTGATTGTTTTCTTTTCTATTTGAGGTAATATGCTATCTCTATATACCTTTTCAATAATCAAAGGAACAGTAAGCATAAAGGTAGGTTGCACTTTTTTTAGTGCAGGAAGCAATACGCTTGCTGTTGGAGGTCGGCGAAGATAAGTGATACTGGCACCTTTTAGTATGGGTAAAATTAATCCAATAGTATTTTCATAAGTATGCGACATGGGTAAAACAGAAAGGAATTTGTCCTCTTGTACTATTTCTTGCATATTATTCGATTGAAAGGCGTTGGTAATGATATTTTTTTGCGAAAGCATCACTGCTTTAGAGGCGCCAGTTGTGCCAGAGGTATACAACAAAACAGCCATTTTGTTCTCATCTGGAGAATAAGAATTTATATTTTCGGATTGTTCGTTGTAAACTACAGAAGATTTTTCACTTTCTAAAATCGTGAAATCATCAAGGCGAATAATAGATTCAACAGTTTCGTTTTGAGCCTCTTTAAGTTTATGTTCCAGGCTTTGAGAAACAAATATAGTTTTTGCTTCTGAATGATTTAAAACATTCTTTACTTCGTGAGTGTTAAAATCAGGAAGAATAGGAATTGCCACCACTCCCATGCTGTGGAGCGCAAAATACACTATTCCCCAATTGGGCATATTTTGACTATAAATAACAACTTTATCATTTGGTTTTACCCCTAAATCTTCTAAAAAAGCTATTGTTGCTTTAATCAATTTCCCCATTTGAGCATAAGTTATTGGCTCTTCATCAATAAAACTTAAAGCATTATTTTGGGCGTATTTTGAAACTACATCAGGAATGATAGTAGAAAATGTTAGTTGTGGATAGTTATGCATAGTTCTTTTGTTTTGCCGTAAAGATAGTATTATAAAAATGAAAGAAGAAGAAAAGGTTTCTCCTTAATGTTAAAGTATTTTAATAGGACTTCAGTATTGCGATGCCGTTTAGCCTGAATATCAAGGAGAATCAGTAGCTTCCATACTTACAACCTGATAAAGATTTTCTCCATCTTGAAGTAAAGGCTGATAATAAGTGTTATGATACACTACATATATCTGCCCACTAATTTCTTGCTCTTCTGCACCATCTGGTAAATTTTTAATTACAGCACCATCAGGAGCATCAATAACCTGGTAATCATCACCTGATTTAGTATAAAAGGCTCCTCCGAAGTAATAAAAAGTGTCATCATTTAATTTGAGGGTCTCCATTCCTTCAGGTAAGGTGTTCACAATAATATTTGTAGGAGGTGGTACTGCATTATATCCTCCATCAGCCTCCACATAGTATACACCATAATCGTAGTAATAAGGTTGGTTATTTAAGCTTATGATAATAGCTGTAGTAGCCATTGCTGCCACGAAAAATCCTACAGGATGCCATCTTGGACCATAATAATAAGGGTGATAAGCATGGTAATGATAAGAATGATACCCTCGATGACCATTATAGTAATGATTTGAATGCCGTACATGCACGTTATTGTTAACATTTACATTAACATTGGTTCGGCTATTATTGATATTTGTATTATTTCCTGATCTATTATTATTATTATTATTACTTCTGTCAGCTTTCTGTTGGGTATTACCTTGTGAGCGATTGTTATGCTCTTGTGAAGCTCTGTTTTTTTGATCTGCCGTGCTGGGTTTTTGTTGAGTATTCCGGTTTCTATCTTTTGAGTTTGTATTTCCAGTATGCTGTTGTGTAGGTTTATTGTATTGTTGCGTTTGCGGCCTATTTGCTGATCTTGAAGCACCACCATTTATGGAAGGAGAACGTGAAGCACCCCTGCTACCACCACCTCTGGAAGGTGATGAGTGACGCATACGTTGCGACATTGCATCGTTTATAGATATGCTAAAAAGCAGTACGAAAGCTATAAGAATATAATTGTATTTTTTCATAAGTTTAGTTTTTTGGCTCAATAATAACTCTTTTAGCACCAGCTGGGGGTGTGAATTCAAACATATAGTCTTGTAATACTGGATTCATTTTCCAATTAGAAAAATAAGCAACATAGGTTTTAACTGGATTGCCATTTTCTATGTTAACATCAAATCTGTAGGGTAAATTAGTTTCTTTATCTATCCAAATAATGATATTTTTTGTTGGACTTAAGGCTGTTATCTCAATACAATCAATTCCATCTATTGAGGTTTCATCATAATATACTTCATTGTAGTTAGTTAAAATATCATCCGTTAAACTAGGGTAGAAGAAATCGGCTGCTGGAAAAATAATATCATATTTATGATGAAGAAAATCAATGATTTCTATAATGTTTCCAGTAACAGCTATGGTGTCGTATTCGTTTTTAACATAAGAGTAATAAGAAAATATTTCTCCATTATACCAATAGCTTTTTCGTCCAATAGTGCCCTTAGTTTTAATAAATAGTTTATTAGGACCTTGCAGATACACATCATGTTCAATTTGCAAGCTAACTTCTTGTTGGTTTGGGTTATATTTTACTATTGTGGAACTTAATAAGAAGCTACAAGAGTTTATTTCTCCAATAACCCCACTCATTTTATCGAGACTATTAATAGCTCTTTCGTCGTATTTTCCGTTATCTGTATTGTTGCAGGAAGCCAAAACAAAGACTAATAAAAAGAGGCTGTAAATTTGTTTTTTCATAAGTAAATCATTTTTTACAAATATAGGGTTTTTGTATTTACCTATTTTGATAAAGTTTTATGCTTGCTGCTATGATTATTTTTATAGTTTTGTTGTATTGAGTAGAAAAACCCTTCAATAGTTATGAGAATACTTTATCGTTTATCCTTTCTTGGTATATTATTATTATTTCCCTTATCAAATATTTTATTAGCTGAAACTACTGATAGTTTGAGGATATTACTTCAAAATTCTGATTATCCCAAGGTAGAATTAGCACATTTAAATTATGAAATTGCAAATAGTTATTATGGAGAAAATATCTATGATAGCGCTCTTTTATATTCTACACAAGCCCTAATAGTATATCGCCAGCTAGGCAAAGAAGAAGAGTATGCAAGGGTTGAGAAACTGCATAGAGAGCTACTGTTTCAGCTTGATTATTTTGGCGAACTTATTCCTTTTCAGTATAATGTCATTCAAGATCTGATTAATAATGGAGATTCTGCTTTAATGCTGGATGCCTATGATCATCTGGGTCGTATTTTTTATCTTAATAATCAGCCTGATAGTGCCTACTATTATTATCAGAAATCTTATGATATTGGGAAAGCAACTAACAATAATAGGGCATTGATGAACTCTTATAATAATTTCAGTCTATTGCTTGAGTTTTATGGCGATTATAATAAACAATTAGAGTATTTGAAGAAAGGTTTGGCTATTGCAATTCAATTAGATATTGACCGAAGTAAAGCAAGTTTTTATCACAATACTGCTCTTTCTTTTATTAATTTAAATGAGTTAGACAGTGCTTTAATATATGTGAATAATGCTGTGCATATTAACGAAAAGATTAGAGATAACGATCGTCTTGCACTTAATAAAACAGCTATTGGAAATATATATGGTATGAAAGGTGATATTCACAAATCTATAGTTTATTTCAGCGAAGTATTGGATTATGACAAAAAATCTGGCTCAATCAATGGTCAAATAGATGGTAATCATAATATGGGCTTCTCTTATTATATGTTGGGTGAATATTCGTCAGCAAGAAAGTATTACTTTGAAGCTTTGCGTTTGGCAAAAAGAATTAATTCAGCTTATTCATTAAAAGATTTGTATAAGAATCTTGCTGCAGTATATCAGGAAGAAAAGAATGACGCTAAAGCTTTGAAATACTATGAATTATTTCATACTATATCGGATAGTTTGAGCAATAGTACAAACCACAAAATGCTTTTAAAAGTTCGGGCAGAATATGATTACGAAAGAAATATTGCTAAAATCACGCTTTTAAGTAAAGAAAATGAATTGAAACAGAGGCAGGTAATTTTTCTATATATTATTTCTACTATTACCATCTTCAGCTTTATTGTTTTGGGTATTTTATTGTTTATCATATTTAAGAGGTTTAAAAATAATAAAGAACTTAATCATCAATTACAACTTCAAAATCTTGCCATCAAAGAAAGTAATCATCATTTAGAGGTTGTAGAAAATAAAACCATAGATGATTTAAAATTTGCTAATACACTTCAAAAAGAAATGTTTAGTGATACTCATGATCTTCAAAGTGTTTTTGGGGTCAGTTATTTTAAAGCTTTTTCCAGAAAACCGATAAAAAATGCTTTTTTATGGACAAATAGGGTAGACGATATACTGTTTTGTGCAGTTGTAAATATACGTCAGGAGCATTTTAAAGGTGCTTTCTCAAGTTTGTATTTATTCAATGTTCTTAATAAAGTATTTTTTGAAAAGAAATATGATGATATTAAATCTTTCTTAAATCTCTTTGTACAGGAAGTGTTTCCCGAAACTAATGGACAAGATTTAGGAGCTATACAAATGTATTTTAGTTCTTTTGATATAAAAAAGTTGGAATTGGAGTTTGTAAATATTGGTCTAGACATTGAATTGGTGAGAAATACAAAGGTTTGGGAGTTTAAATCTAATATTGATCTGCTATCAAGAGATATTCCCCATGTTTCAGAGATTCGGAAAATACAATTTCAGGAAAATGACAAACTTGTTTTATACTGTGAGAACTTAGGTGTAGATAGTAATAACAACCTTTTTTCTGCTTCTCAGCATTTGTTTAAAGAGGAAGAAACTAGAATGCATAAACCTATTGATGCTGATAAATTTATTAATAAGTTAATGAATGACTCCTCAATTAATGAATTTGTGTTTTTATTGTTAGAGATTTAGGAATTTTATTTAGCATAAAAAAAGGGGCAAGCTACTTGCATCGCACCGCTACAACCACATACCCTTGCTACGTTCCCGTCCTGGGGGAGTTCTGTGGGAGCTGGTCGTACAAGACTTACCCCAGCCGCAAAAATACAAATGTTTTTCTTTAAGATGCAAATATTTATTGTCTTTTTTTGGGTTCTT
>JAOZUW010000154.1 GCA_029938465.1 Bacteroidales bacterium
GCATACCTGCCTGCCGGATTTCCTCCCGATAGGGATGGCAAGGCAGGATTTAAACTAACGATTGAGACCAATAAATATAATAAATTAATGTACATTTGCTTCTTAATTCAACAAAATAAAATTTTGACACAAATTGACGATCCTTTTCCGAATTTATTTATCTTATTAGATACATTATTAGCATCTTCCATTGATATTCATTTGTTAATTAAGTTATTTGTTTTAGTTGTATTGCTTATATTATCCGCCCTTATATCGGGTAGTGAAACTGCTTTTTTTTCACTATCATCAATTCAACTTGACGAAATAGATCAATTGAATAATAAAAAAGGAGAGCGAATTATTAAACTTCTTCAAAAACCCAAACAATTATTGGCTACTATTCTCATTTTTAATAATTTTGTCAATGTAGCTATCATCATATTGTCAGCATATATTAGCCATTCTTTATTCCATTTTATTGAAAGCCCGACCCTAAGCTTTATTTTCGATGTAGTTATTGTTACATTTATACTACTTCTTTTAGGTGAAATTACACCCAAAATATACGCGAACCAACACAATATAAAATTCTCATTATCAGTATCTAATATCATTTATTATATTCATCAGTTTTTAAAACCTCTTAGTAAAATACTAGCCTTTAGCACAGCTGTTGTAGATAAAAGAATAGGTAAAAAGGGCCATGATATTAGTAAAAGCGAGTTGGATGATGCTATAGAACTTACTACCGGAGATAAGGCTTCAGAAGAAGAAAAAAATATGCTAAAAGGCATTGTAAAATTTGCCGATATGGAAACTTCAGAAGTTATGAAAGCCCGAGTAGATGTAGTGGCAATTGATAATAACGATTCTTTTAATCAGGTTTTAGATAATGTAGTCAAATCAGGCTATTCACGTTTACCCGTTTTTTCAGAATCTCTGGATAATGTGAAAGGAATATTGTATGTTAAAGACTTGCTGCCTTATCTTAACGAGCCAAAATCATTTGAATGGCAACAGAAAATTCGACCTGCATTTTTTATTCCTGAAAACAAAAAAATAAGCGAATTATTACAGGAATTTCGTGAAAAGAAAATTCACTTGGCTATTGTAGTAGACGAATATGGAGGTACGGCAGGAATTGTTACTTTGGAAGACATTTTAGAAGAAATTGTTGGAGAAATCAACGACGAATTTGATGATTTGCATACCGATATTGATTTTGAAAAAATAAATGACCACACTTATATCTTCGAAGCTAAAACATCGATTATAGATTTCTGTAAAGTTTTGAAAATTGACGCTGATATTTTTGATGATATAGAAGGTGATTTTGATTCTTTGGCTGGATTATTTTTAGAGATATCTGGAAATATTCCAAAAAAAGGAAGCATTGTTTCGCATACTAATTTAAACTTCGAAATAATAAAACTCGATTATAAGCGTATAATGAGAATAAAAGTTGAAATTATTCATGAAAAGTAAAAATCCTTTTTCAAAACTAGTTTTTTTAATACTATTTATCACAGCTATTGTTTTTACTAGCTGTGAGGATAATTATCAACCTAAACCTCGTGGGTTTTTTAGAATAGAAATGCCTGAAAAGAATTATGTGAGTTTTCATAAAGAAGAATATCCATATACTTTTTCTATGCCTGCATTAGCAACTATTTCAACAACTAACACTCAGAATGAAAAATATTGGATCAATATAAATTATCCTGTTTTTAATGCCAAGCTTCATATTTCTTATAAACCTATTGATAATAATTTGGGTGTTTTACTAAATGATATGCATAAAATGATGAATAAGCATATTCCAAAAGCCAATGCTATTAACGAACAAATGTATTTAAATCAGGAGCGAAAAGTGTATGGAATAACATATGATATCAAGGGCTCCGAAGCAGCTTCTCCTTTTCAGTTCTACCTTACTGACAGCACTAATCATTTTTTTCGTGCAGCATTATATTTCAACTTCTCACCAAATAACGACTCATTAGAACCTGTTATCAATTATCTAAAAGAAGATTTACAATTGATGATTGAGAGCTTTAAATGGAAATAACTTTAACGGTTTTAAATCGATACTAAGCAAAACCCTCAAAAACTTTAAAAACAAACAAATTCGCTTTTTGTTCAAGAGCAAACATTATATTTGCATCACAGATAAAACAATATGTCGAATACATTTTATTGTAAATTAAAATATCAAGAGTACAAACAGCAAAAAAAAGAGAAAATGGCAGCTAAAACATTTGTAGAGAAAATATTTGATGCCCCAAAAGGCAGCATTGTATTTAAGAAACCTGATATTATTCTAACACACGATAATACAGCTAGTATTTTTAATACTTTTAAAAAAATGAATGGCGAAAAAGTGGCTGATCCAGATCAGCAATTAATCGTGCTTGATCATAACGCACCACCCACCAATGCAAAACTAGCCAACGATTATCAAAAAATTCGTGATATTGTAAAAGAGCAAGGCATCAAAAAGTTTCATGATGCAGGAAAAGGTATTTGTCATCAAATTATGTCGGAACATGCCAAACCCAAAATGATTATTGTGGGCAGCGATAGCCACACTTGTACTGCTGGAGCTTTTAATGCTTTTGCAGCTGGAATTGACCGTACTGAGGCAGCCGGCCTGTGGAAACAAGGCGAAACATGGTTTCGTGTTCCAGAATCTATTAAGATTACTCTGACAGGGAAATTTCCAGACGGCGTTTATGCAAAAGATCTTTCTTTATGGATTATTGGAATGATAGGAAGCAGTGGTGCCGATTATATGAGTATTGAATACCACGGCGAAGGAGTAAAAAATCTGAGTATCTCCCAAAGAATGACTATCACGAATTTGGCTTCTGAAATGGGTGCGAAAAATGCTGTTTTCCCTTATGATGAAGTTTTAGATGAATTTTATGGTGAACACTTGGAAGGTATTTGGGCAGATGAAGGTGCTGTTTATGCTCGCGAAATAGATATTAATTTAAATGAGCTCTTTCCTGTTGTTGCCGTACCGCATCATGTTGACAATGTGAAATCGCTTAGCGAAGTGGTAGGTACTAAATTGCATCAGGCTATGGTTGGTACTTGTACCAATGGGCGTTATGAAGATCTAGAGCAAGTAGCAGAAGTACTAAAGGGTAAAAAGCTACCCGAAGGCTTTCAAATGCTTATTGTTCCCGCTTCACAAAAAATATATCTAGAAGCCCTGAGGAATGGTTTAATTGAAATTTTTATGGAAGCAGGAGCTCACGTTTTAGCTTCTTCTTGTGGCCCATGTCTGGGAACCGGACAAGGTATTCCTGCAGATGGTTATAATATCATCTCAACTGCCAACCGTAATTTTAAAGGACGTATGGGTAATAAAAACTCCTTTATATTTTTGGCCTCACCTGCAGTAGTAGCCCATTCTGCTTTAGCTGGTAAAATAGTAGATCCAAGAAAAATAAAAACCAATGATATATTCCCATTTTCTTTAGAAAAATCTGATACTGTTGATATTCCCGAAGGTGAAGACAGATACCTTGATGGAACTTGGAATTATGCCGATACCGATAATTTTAATACCGATCAAATGTTTGCTGGTAAGCATACCTATAATATTAACAGCTCTGAAGCTGATAAGATTATGCCATATCTTTTCGAAGATTTTGATCCCAGCTTTAAAAATAGAGTAAAAGAAGGTGATGTGATTGTTGCAGGAGCTAATTTTGGCTGTGGTAGCTCGCGTGAACATCCTGCAGTTGCTCTTAGTTACGCCGGAGTAAAAGCTGTGATTGTAAAATCAGTAAATCGAATTTTCTATCGTTCGTCAGTAAATCAGGGTTTACCAATCATTCTACTTCCAGAAGCTGTAGATGCATTTAAGCCAGGTGATACCGTTAATGTAGATTTAGAAGCAGGGAAAGTGAAAATTGGTGATCAAGAATTTGCCTTTGCTCCCCTTCCAGAAAAATTGATGAATATTTTTAAAGCTAAAGGCTTAGTGAACTATATTAAAGGAATGTAAGAAGACACCATATTAAAGACACAATACTTGAGATTTTCAAGTATTGTGTTTCTTAGTTTTTACAAAACTTAAAACTGGTAAATGAATGATCCTGTGTTAGTTTGATCATATATACTCCTTTGTTCAAATCTGAAACATCAATAGTATTTTGCTTACCTTGAATATCAAAACCTTTTAATTCTCGCCCAGCAAAATCAAATATTTGAACCTTTGCTTTCTCATTGGCTTCTTCTAAAGTAATATGTAAAAAATCGTGAACAGGATTGGGATAAACCTTGGCTTTTATAGTATAAACATCTTCTACACCCAATAAGGAACTACAAAACTCATTCCATATATTTAATACATCATTAGCTGACCAGGCAAAATTCCCAATAACAATATCTGAAACAAATCCAGGGGAAGCTTCATTAGCTAAAACTGATGGATGATCCCTAAAAAATACAATGTAATTATCAGGGTCTCCTGGTATAAATTTCTGCGACTGACTGTCATCATATTCAGCAAACTCTTGCCCATTTACATAAATTTTTATCAAACCGGCATCATTACGCACCAAAATCATCTGATAAAAATCTACGGTAGTAAAAAAATTATCTTCACCTACATTTCCATAGGGCCAAAACTGAAGAGTTCCGTTTGTTGGAGCATTAGTCAAATAAATATATACTCCCACATCATCGGTATGTGTAAAACTTAAAATCCGAACCCAAGAGGGTGGTGTTTCAAATTCTTCAACTTGAAAATTAAATGCCAGAGAGTAAGATTGATTAATAAAACCAGATGGATTATTAAACTGTAAACCTGCATCATCTTCAAAAAAATAACCGGCTGCATCTCCTCCTTGCCCACAAGTAGAAGCAGGAACAGGCCGCACAACAAAACTTCCAGTTAGACCTTCATTATTTGGTATTTGAATCAAATCGGGGCCTCCAGTTGGCTGAGAAGAGAAATTTGATATTAAAGAATATTTATAGGTAGTCTGACTATAACAGCTTAAAGAAAATAGCATTAGAATAAACAAACCAACAATATGTAAAGTAAAAGCTTTCATAACATATCCATTTTAGGTGTAAGTAATGATGCATAAAGATAAGAAATTCGAAAGGCTATGTCAAGTATTATTGTATTTTTGAAAAAAAGACACTTATGAAGAAGCTCATTACTCTGTTTATCATTGTATTTTTTAGTCAATTCTTGATGGCTCAAACCATAAAACAAAGATTAGATTCCATAACAAATCAAGATTTCTATGAAGGAGCTTGGATCACCACAAATGCCTATGTTTATAAATACGATATTCTTGGAAATCAAACACAAGAAAAATATCTAATCCTAAATGAAAATGGAGGGATGAATATATTGAAACAAACGGATTATTCCTATTACCCAAATCATACACTGTCTCAACTTATTCTTTCTACAATAGATGAAAACAACTACCCTGAAGTGATAGAAGCCTATAAAGAAAATATAGATTATAATGACTATGGATTGATAGATCAAAAAATTATTTCCTATAAAAATCCAATAACATTACAATGGGAGTTGAATGAAAAAATAAATTTCGAATATGATGAGTTTAAAAACTTAATACTTAGGATTGATTCAGGCAGTTCGGGATGTGTTACTCCTGAATGGGAACCAAATAGGAGAAATGAATACAACTATAACACCAATAATAATTTAATAACTCATTTAGTTTATTCATGGACAGACGAGCAATGGAGGGATCATGACAAATTTGATTATTCTTACAATGAAGAAGGGGAATTAATACAAGAAATAAGGTCTACCAGATTTGGATTACCCGATTGGAAAGAAGAAAGAAAACTTGATTATGAATATGATGATTCGGGAAATAAAATTCAAATTATTTATTCCTCATTTTCGGAATTAAACACATGGTTAGTCACTGAAAAAATCAATCTCAGCTACGATGATTGGAATAATATGATTCAATATATTGGTTATTCCTGGGATGATAATCAATGGAATAAAGCATATAAACGTGATTGGGAAATGAACACCGATTATGCTTATAATGAACTGATATTACCTTATTTTGATGATGGAGAAAACTTGATAGACGATGGTATTGGATTACACCCCATAGGAACTTTTGAGCAGTGTTTTAATTATATGTTAAACGAATC
>JAOZUW010000047.1:0-15050 GCA_029938465.1 Bacteroidales bacterium
GTATTTTCATAGGCCGTAGATTTTCATGGTTTATAAAGGAGGAATAATAAATGCTATCGGGAGGATATAAAAAAAGCCCAAAGTATAAAATACTAAGGGCTTATGTTCTTTGTGAGCGAAAGACGAGATTCGAACTCGCGACCCTGACCTTGGCAAGGTCATGCTCTACCAGCTGAGCTACTTTCGCTTATATTGCGTTATGCCTACCTCCCAATAGCTATCGGGAGAGCTTTTTCGCAGTGTACCCAGGGCGGGACTTGAACCCGCACGATCGCAATGATCATTGGATTTTAAGTCCAACGTGTCTACCAATTCCACCACCTGGGCATCTTACCAGAACGCTCTGGTAATTTACAAAGAACTTTGTGAGCGAAAGACGAGATTCGAACTCGCGACCCTGACCTTGGCAAGGTCATGCTCTACCAGCTGAGCTACTTTCGCTTATGTTGCGTCATGTCTACCTCCCGATAGCTATCGGGAGAGCTACTTTCGCGTTTAGCGGGTGCAAATATACAGCAATTTTTTTATATGCAAATAAAAACAAGAATTTATTTTCCTAATAATTTTTTTATCTCAT
Source organism: Bacteroidales bacterium (assembly GCA_029938465.1). Lineage (GTDB taxonomy): Bacteria > Bacteroidota > Bacteroidia > Bacteroidales > UBA12170 > UBA12170. Next base: position 578 of record JAOZUW010000047.1, read on the forward strand.
TAAGCTTCATCAAAGCTTCTACAGGAGTAAGTGTATTGATATCAGTATTTAAAATATCATCTTTTATCTGATAAAGTAAAGGATCGTCTAATTGTATGAAGCTCAATTGGTATTCGTCTTGTTTTTTCTTTTTCTGACTTAATTTTTTGGTAGTTTTTTCTAAATTGCCATGTTTGCGGGTTTCTTCAAGTTGAGCTAAAATATCGCTGCTTCTATTGACTACCCATGAGGGCATTCCAGCCATTTTTGCCACATGAATACCAAAACTGTGCTCGCTTCCACCTTTTTTTAATTTTCGTAAAAACAATACTGTATTTTGAACTTCTTTTACTGTTACATGATAATTTTTAATACGCTTCATACTTTGAGCCATTTCATTAAGCTCGTGGTAATGTGTTGCAAAAAGAACTTTAGGATGATAGAGCGGATGCTCATGAAGAAATTCAGTTATAGCCCAGGCAATACTTACACCATCGTAAGTGCTTGTTCCACGTCCAATTTCGTCGAGTAATATGAGGCTTCTATTGCTAGTATTATTTAGTATACTTGCTGTTTCATTCATTTCAACCATAAAAGTAGACTCTCCTGAAGAAATATTATCACTAGCACCTACTCTTGTAAATATTTTATCCACCAAGCCAATTTTGGCACTGTCGGCTGGCACATAAGAACCCATTTGAGCCAATAAAACAATCAAGGCTGTTTGTCGTAAAAAAGCTGATTTGCCACTCATATTTGGCCCTGTTATGATGATGATTTGCTGCTTTTCGTTATCTAAAAATACATCATTGGCAATATACTCTTCTCCAGGCTCCAATTGTTGTTCAATAACAGGATGACGACCATTTTTAATATCTAATGCAAGTGAACTGTTGATTTGGGGTTTACAATAGTGATTTTCTTCAGCTATTTGGGCAAAAGCTAATAACACATCTAGCTGAGCGAGTAATGTAGCATTATTTTGTATAGGTTGAATATAGTCATGCAAAGCCAATACCAAGTTATGATAGAGTTTTTGCTCTAAAGAGAGCATCTTTTCTTCAGCTTGTAAGATTTTTTGTTCCAGTATTTTAAGCTCTTCTGTAATATATCTCTCGCTATTGGTAAGGGTTTGTTTGCGGTGCCATTCGGGTGGAACTTTATCTTTATGCGTATTAGTCACTTCCAAATAATATCCAAAAACATTATTGAAACTGATTTTTAAACTGGGAATCCCTGTTCGTTCACTTTCGCGTTTTTGTATGATTTTTAAATAATCTTTACTGCTATAAGTTAGTTTTCTATATTCGTCAAGTTCTTCAGAAACGCCATCGGCAATAACATTTCCTTTATGTATTAATGCAGAAGGATCTGCTTTTAATTCTTTGGCAATTCTTTCTTTTATACTGCTGCAGAGATTTAATTGATCTTTTGTTTTGTTGAGTGCCTCTACAGGAACATCTTTGATGAGGCTTTTGATATTTTTTACAATATCCAATCCAACTCTAATCTGAAGGACTTCTCTAGGGTTTATTTTCCCAGTGGCTGCTTTGCCTATCAAACGTTCTAAATCACCTAGTTGACTCAAATCGTTAAAGATCTCTTCGCGCAGTTGAGCATGCGTATTAAAATACGCCACAATTTGAAGTCTTTCTTCAATGGGTTGTTGGTTTTTTAGAGGTAAAACTACCCAGCGTTTGAGCATCCGCGAGCCCATTGGTGATACTGTTTTATCAATAATATCAATAAGAGTTTTGGCATTTTCATGTGGACTATAAATTAGCTCTAAATTACGTATAGTAAATCTGTCTAGCCAAACATAATGATCTTCTTCAATGCGAGTGATTTTATTGATATGATCTACATCTCTATGATGCGTTTCAAAGAGATAGTGCATAGCAGCACCAGCTGCAATAATACCATGATTCATTTTATCGATTCCAAATCCTTTAAATGAAGAAACCTTAAAATGTTTTAACAAAAGATCCTGTGAGAAATCCTTAGTAAAAACCCAATCCTCAAAAGTAGTGGAGTAGAATTTATCCCCAAAGAGGGTGTTAAATTCCTGAAGTTTGCTTTTTTGCACGATTACCTCATTGGGTTGAAAACCTTGTAATAGTTTATCGATATATTCATTATTTCCTTGTGCTACAAAAAATTCTCCTGTGCTCACGTCCAGAAAAGAGATACCTGAAATCTTGCTTTGAAAATCGATACTAGCTAAGAAATTATTTTTTTTGTTTTCTAATACTTGGTCGTTATAAGAAACTCCGGGAGTAATTAATTCGGTTACCCCACGTTTTACAATTTTCTTAGTCATTTTTGGATCTTCCAACTGATCGCAAATAGCAACCCGCTCACCGGCTTTTACTAGTTTGGGCAAATAATTATCTAGAGAGTGATATGGAAAACCAGCTAAATCAATATATGCAGCAGCTCCATTGGCACGTTTAGTAAGCACAATACCCAATATCTTAGATGTTTTTACAGCATCTTCGTTAAAGGTTTCGTAAAAATCGCCCACACGAAACAATAGCAAAGCTTTAGGATACTTAGCTTTAATACTATTGTATTGCTTCATTAATGGCGTTTCTGCTATTTTTTTTGTTGCCAATGTTTCTTTGTTTTTTGTGTGGTAAAAGTACAGGATATATACGAAAGTGCAAAGGAGAAAATTTGAAAGTTCAATATATTAGCCTGAATTTAGTAATAAATATTTTTGTAGTATTTCGAAATGCGAAATTTATTATAATAGGAATAATGTGAAGGTTGAAAATATACCAAATAATTGCATACAGTTGGAATTATAGCTTCAAATCGTTGTTTTAGTTTTATCATTAAATATAAAGCAGATCGATGGCCATTTTTGTATTGTAGTATTAATGCTTATCTTTGTGATTTCGCACAATATAAAATTAAATTATACAATGACTGATTTACAAAAGATATTTATAGGCATATTAGATGAATTTGGGTATGATATTTTTAACATACAAATGATAAAAGATACCAATAGGCTTACTGTCGAACAAATTCACCAAGCAATTAGAACTTTAAATCGTTCGCAACTAATTATTAAGTTAGAAAGAGGGAAATATATTAGGAGCAGCTTTATTGATTCTTTTGTAATTGCAAATTTTTTGGCACCTGATGGAGGCATCGCTTATTGGTCGGCCTTGAACTATCATGGGCTTACTGAACAATTTGTAAACGTAGTTTTTATTCAAACTTCCAAAAGAAAAAATGAAGAAGTTGAAATTAATGGTTCGAGATATAAAATCATTAAAGTAAACAGCAGAAAAATAACAGGATACAAAACAGTTGGCTACGGAAACCATCAATATAAAATTACGGATATAGAAAAAACCATAGTCGACTGTTTTGAGTTGCCTCATTTAGCTGGTTGGTATCAGGAAATAATAAAAGCGTTTTATCAGGCCAAAATAAATCAGAATAGATTAATTAAATATTGTAAAATTATTGATAATGCTTCTGTAGTAAAGAGACTTGCATTTCTCAGTGAACTTTTAGAAAAACCAAATATGGAAAAATTTATTGATTTTGCTCAGCAGCATATCAATAAAGATTATTCCGTATTTGAAATAGATAAAATACGAAAAGGAAAACTAAATAAAAGATGGAAGTTGATAATGAATATAGATGAAGAAGAAATATTGGAAATAGCAAATTCATAAACTATGACTTATAAAGAAATACAAACTATTGCAAAAGAGCTACGCATGGAAGAAGTAGTAATTGATAAAGATTGGATTCTTGGTCATTTCCTAAATGCTATGTATTCGTTTCCTGATATTTCTGAGAATTTTGTGTTCAAAGGAGGTACATGTTTAAAGAAAAACTATTTTAAAGACTATCGTTTTTCGGAAGATTTGGATTTTACGCTTTTAAATAAAGCATTTGTTATTGATGAATTATTCTTTAAAAAGGTAATAGAACTTGCTGAACAAAACAGCGGAGCCAAGTTTTCTTTAAAGAATATTAAGCCGCAAATACATAAAGATAAACCCCAAGGTTATGAAGTAACTATTTTGTTTTGGGGTGCTTTTCATAAGCCAAATCAAGTAGTGTTGCCCGTAAATCGTTGGCAAACAAAAATTAAGTTAGACATTAGTTTTTCCGAAACAGTTTTGCTAAAGCCTGAGAAGAAGCAAATATTTCATTCTTATTCCGATTCTGAAATTATTAATAACACAGTTCCTGCTTACCCTTTAGAAGAAGTCGTTGCCGAAAAACTTCGTGCACTTATGCAGCGTAATAGACCCCGGGATATTTACGATTTGTATTTTCTTTCTGAGATATTTGAAACTGATGATTATGCAAATATTCTTGGTTTGCTTAAACAAAAAGCCAAGAGTAAAAATCTTGATTGTTGCAATTATGAAAGTTTCGTAAATAAGAAAAAACACAAAAGTAATAAACGGGCTTGGGAAGGTAGTTTGATATATCATTTGCCTAAAGGGCAATTAGTAGATTACGATATTGCCTACTCAAAAGTTGAACAATTTGTAATGAACATTTTAAAACAATAATATTATGAAGAAATTAATATCATTCACTATAGAAGTAGAAAAAGCTTTTTAAAAAAGCCGGATATTAATAATGGGATTTATCTTATCTATAATATGTTGCACAAACCTGCCATATTTGGAATTGAAACAGGAAATAGAACATAAAAAAATCATATAAATGATACGAATCCTTTCGAGTAATATATTACTAACAATTCACAAAAAATTATATTTAATAGCTGTTTTTTAACAAATTGAGCTCTAGGATTCCTTTATCTTTGAGCTTAAATAAAAGTTTAGATATGCATACAGTTTTAGGATCTGGAGGAATTATTGGAAAAGAAATTTCCTTTTCTTTATCGGAGTATACTTCTGATATTAAACAAGTGAGCAGGAATCCTAAGAAAGTGAATGATCAAGATTATATTTTTCCAGCCGATTTAACTAAAGAATCAGATGTTAGAGCTGCTGTAAAGGGATCGGATGTTGTATATCTAACCGTGGGTCTTCCGTATGTCACAAAAGTTTGGGAGGAGAATTGGCCTAAAATAATGACTCATACTATAAATGCTTGTATGGAGCATCAAAGCAAGTTGGTTTTTTTAGATAATGTGTATATGTATGGGCAAGTTGAGGGTTGGATGACAGAGAAAACAAGTATAAATCCTTGTAGTAAAAAAGGAGAAGTTAGAGCCAAAATAGCCAGACAATTATTGGATGAAGTAGATAAAGGAAATATAAAAGCATTAATTGCACGTGCTGCTGATTTTTATGGACCTGAAGCACATAATACTTACATCTTGCCAATGATTTTTGATAAACTGGCTCGGAATAAAAAACCTCAGCTGATGATAAGTGCACATCAAAAGCATAGCTATACTTATACGCCCGATCTTGGAAAAGCGCTGGCATTGCTTGGTCAATCTGATAAAGCTTATGGGCAAGTGTGGCATTTGCCAACACATAGGGATGCACTCACAGGAGCTGAATTTGTTAAACTGGTATCAGAACAGTTTAATAAAAAACCAAATTATTCTGTTTTAAATTCTTCTATGCTGAGTATTGCAGGTTTATTTAGTCCCATTGTTAGAGAAACCAAAGAAATGCTTTATCAATTTAAATATGATTATTTGTTTGATAGTTCAAAATTTGAAAAAGCTTTTTTTGCACCCACTTCATATAAGGATGGTGTTATGGAGATATTCCAATTGCAATATAAACAGTCCTTTTAACCTGAGTTCAATTAAAATTTAGCTCACAGTTTCAGCTTATTATTTGTTATTTCTCATAAAAGTGCATTTCCTGAATATATTCCCATACTTTGCTTGGAAGAAAATATCTTATATTCTTACCTTCTTTAATGGCTTTCCTGATAAAGCTTGCAGAAATTTCCATCTGAGGAGCTTGGAAAATTTTAATATTTCCTTTTAAATCACTTGGAAGTTGTGCTCCCGGACGAGAATAAACATATAACTCATATTGTTGTAATAGTTGCTGATAGTTTTTCCATTTTTGGATGTTTTGTAAACTATCGCCACCCATTAGTATGACGAAATGATTTTTTGGATATTTTTCTTGTAAATAGGTCAAAGTATCAATAGTATAGCTGGGTTGTGGCATGTTAAATTCAATATTGGAGGCACGCATATCATAATCATCATTTATGGCTAGGTGAACCATTTCTAAACGGTGATAATCGGCTAAAAGACTTTTTTTGTCTTTTAATGGATTATGAGGAGAAACCACAAACCAAATCTTATCTAAATCAGTAAATTCCAACATATAATTAGCTATAACCAGATGTCCAATATGGATAGGGTTAAATGACCCGAAATACAATCCGATTTTTTGAGATTTCTTATTTTCCATCAATAAATTTTTGAATAGTTTGATAGGTTTCTTCCACTGCTGTCTTTAGGTTGTCGTTAATAATGATATGGTCAAATTGTGGTGCAAAGCTCATCTCGTATTCAGCTTTCTCCAGGCGTTTTTTTATACTCTCCGGGCTATCGGTATTTCGTGAAATCAAGCGTTTTTCTAATTCTTTGATGCTAGAAACTTGCACAAAAATGGATAAAGCTTGTTCAGCAAGAATCTTTTTTAGGGCTATGCCTCCAAGAACATCCACATCAAATACCGGAACTTTGCCCATTAAAAAAATACGTTCTAATTCTGATTTTAGCGTACCATAATGAATACCGCTATATACTTCTTCCCATTCAATAAATTCATTATTATTTATTTTGTCTTTAAAATCTTTTGGACTTAAAAAGTAATAGTCTTGAGTATGAATTTCATTTTTTCGAGCAGAGCGACTGGTAGCTGATATAGAAAAAGAAAGGGGTAAGGATTTCTCCATCATATGTTTTACCAAAGTAGTTTTTCCAGAACCCGATGGAGCAGAGAAGATAATACATTTCCGATGGGGATTGTTATTTATCATGGTGATGTTTTTTAAAAGTAAGCTAACTTATAGAATATTTAGCATTTGTTCCTTAATTTTCTCCAGTTCATCTTTCATTTTCACTACTAATTTTTGTATTTCAGCATGGTTGGCTTTGCTTCCTAAAGTATTAAGTTCTCTGCCTATTTCCTGACCAATAAAATTAAGTTTCTTTCCTTGTGACTGATCTTCATTTAAAGTGTCAAGAAAATAATCGAGATGTTGTATCAAACGTACTTTTTCTTCGGTGATATCTAATTTCTCAAGATAATAGATAATCTCTTGTTCTAAACGATTTCTATCCACATTAGCCTGACCCAAGAATTTCTCAAGATCTTTTTCAAAACGTCTTTTCAATAATGTAATACGGCTTTCCTCAAAGGGAACAATTTCTTCTTTGTAATTTCTGATATGTTCAATGCGTAACTCAAAATCTTTTTTTAAGGCGTCTCCTTCTGTTTTTCGAAAAGCATCCATAGATAAGCATGCATCGGTAACCCCTTGTGATATTTTGTCCCACTCAGTGGTGTCTAGCTCTTGCTCCGCAGTATGCAAAACATCCGGTATGCGCATAATAGCACCTAGAATATCAGCTTCCGTTTTTAAACCCAAATCTTGTGCCACTCCCTTAATAGCCTCATAGTGCTTTTTCATAACAGCAGTATTTATTTCTACGGAGCTGCTTTGGTCATTATGTGTTTCGGAGATGCTCAATTCCACTTTCCCTCTATTTAAGATGTTTTGTGCCAGCTTTCTCATCTCAGGCTCTTTTTCGCGAAAATAAGGAGGGATTCTTGTGTAAAAATCAAAACTTTTGCTGTTTACCGACCGTATTTCAATATTTATAGTTTTGTTTGGTAGTTCAATAACTACTTTGCCAAAACCTGTCATGGATTTTATCATAGTATATATTTTAGGCAAAGATAAGTCTTTTGTCATTGATAGGATTTGGTTCTAAAAAATCATTTTTTCTCCAATTCATAGATAAAAATACAATAATCTATTACAAATTAGTATTTTTGCTGCTAATGAGGTTACAAATATTATATATTATTCTGTTGTTTTGCTTTTCGCCTTTTATTGCGATGGCTCAACCTGGAAATTATTGGAGCAATAGTTTTAACACTGAGGCTTCGCTATTAGCAGGAGCTGTGGTGGGAGGTAATGCAGGTATTACGGCTATTTTTTATAATCCTGCCGGAATATCAGAGATTCAAGAATCGCGTTTCGATTTAAATGCCAGTTTATTTAATTTGGAAAGTAAACAATATTCTAATCCTTTGGGAGAAGATACTGAAATGGATAACTATACATTTAAGGTTTTCCCACGCTTTACATCCTATGTATATCAATCAAAAAAAGTAGATTATTTGACCTATCAGTTTGCTATTTTTAACAGAAACAGTGCTAAAACAAATATATATAATCGAGTGTTAATTGAAGATGCCAACATTATGTATCCCTCAGAAAATGAGGAGTATACAGGTTTGTTTGATTTAAGCAGTACTTATGATGATTATTGGGGTAGTTTTGCTGTTTCAAAGAGAATAAATGATCATTGGTCGCTAGGTTTTGCATTTAATATAAGTGTGCAATCCTTAAATTATATGAGATCGGCAAATAGTAATCTCGTTCCTGTTATTGAGTCTGGGGGGACTGCATTATATTCTAGTCATTGGCAAAGCTACGAACATGTGCAAGCATATAATTGGCGTTTTATTGCTAAAATGGGTGTAATGTATCGAAAAAATAATATCAGTGCAGGATTAAATATTACCTTACCCTCTGTGCGTCTTTTTGGTAATGCAGATGTGAATAGAACAATAAGTCAAACCAATATTCTTTACGAGAACCAAAAATTACCTGATAAATACTTGAATGAGTACCCTCAGTATGTATATTTTAAAATGCAAGATCCTCTTTCTTTAGCTTTTGGTTTAAAAATTCATGATAAAAAAAGTTCGGATTACTACTTAACAATTGAATATTTTATGCCAATAAAAACTTATAATTCTATTGATGGTACTAAGGGTGTAGCAGATTTTAGCACTCCTGCAAGCAGTTTTTCTTCTTATAGTTTTGGAAATAGATCGGTTTTGAATATTGCTATTGGGTACAAAAAAATGCTAACAGAAACTCTTGGGTTTTTGGCTGGATTTAGAACAGATAGTAATCCCTATATTATGGGTCATAATGAAAAATATTGGGAGTTAAATAGCTTTGAAGCACTAAATATCAACCTCTTTCACCTGACAGGGGGTGTAAAGTTTGATTATAGAAAATCAAGCTTTATTGTGGGATTGCAAAATAGTTTTGGTTATAAGTTTAATCAATACGAATTTATCAATTTCTCTCAGCCGGAAGCATATAATCCTACCACAAAATTAGCTTTGCAAGGTACCAGGTCGAAAATTATGAGTTATGTCTATAATTCGCTTGGCTTTTATTTAGGATTCTCTATAGCGTTTTAATAATTATTCAGCAGGGAGAATAGACACTAATCTTTCTTTTAATTCACGATAATTGGTTTTACCACTGCCTAACATAGGAATCTCCTCTATTATTTCAATATTTCTGATTCTAGCAATAGAAGCCACTCCCGATTCTCTTAGATATTTATTAACCTCACTAAGCGTTAGATCTTGAGTGCTGAACAATGTGACTACAGGATCTATGGCTCGGTCGCAACCCTCAACAGCTAATACTTGTTGACCTTCAATTCCATATTTTTTTTCCAATACTTTTTCAATAAAAGGCAAACTAATCATTTCACCACCAATTTTTATGAAACGCTTTAAACGGCCTGTAATAAATAAATAATCTTCTGAATCTACATAACCCAGGTCGCCTGATTTATAATACTTTTCACCATCAATATCTATAAATGGGTCGTCAATCTTTTTATCAAAGTAACCATCAAATACACTTTCGCCCTTGATAACGATCATTCCGGTTTCGCCAACAGGAATAGGTTTGTTGGTATCTAGATCTATGATATGATATTTTAAACCTTTTATAAATTTACCTACGCTATGAAGTTTTTGTTTATCTTTTGGATTAAGGCAGACAATAGGGCCACATTCAGTAATTCCATAACCTTCAATTATTAAGGATTTTTCTTCTGTTAGAGTTTCAAATTGTGTTTTAGTATCGATATGAAGGCTTTCGGCACCAGAAATAACCAATTCTACTTTGGACAAATCTTCTTTGGTTGATCGTGCCATAATCATTTTCAATAGAGTTGGTGTAACCATAATATTAGTGGCCTGAGTATGTTTTAACACATCCACAACTTCTCGAATATTAGTTGGATTTGGAGTGTATGCAGCTTTAGCTGCAGTTATAAGAGGCAATACTGATAACACAGTAAAACCAAAACTATGAAAAGGAGGAAGAAAACTCAGGAATATTCCATTTACCCTAATGTCAAATAGTTGCAATGCACCCCATAAATCATTAACTACATTTTTATGACTTAAGGGAACTGCTTTTGGTAAAGTTTCGCTACCCGAAGTAAACAGAATAACAGCTGTTTTATCAATATTGGTATTTATAAACATATTAGGTAGCTTGGCCATTAAAGCTCCTTTTAGTTTCATGCTAAGAGTAATATTTTCCACTTCTTTATCCAGAAGCATTAGTTTAGCAGCTATATCATCAGGGATTTGTTCTTTTACTTTATCATAAAAGCTACTGGCAGTAATAATAACTTCAAGATCGGTTAAGTCGGCACAATAGGAGAGCACCTTATGACCAACAGTCCAATTGAGCATCACAGGAATTTTTCCTGCCATATAAGAAGCAATTGTAAGTAAGGTTGTAGTTTGGAGAGCAGGTAACATGATACCCACATATTTCCCTTTAACTCTGGATTTTATAAGTTGAGAAACTACAGCTGCTTTTAAAAAAAAGTCTTTTCTAGTACTTGTTCCTGAAGTCTCGTCCCAGGCAAAATATTCATTTTTATTTTTAGAAAATTCTGTAATGAAATTTTCTAAAATATTCTTTTTGGTATTGGGCATTACGTTATAGTCTGCCGACTTAGAGATATGGAGTAGAGATTCTTTCATAAAAAAAGATTAGTCTGTTCAGTAAAAAAATGGTCAACAAAGATAGATAAAAAAATAATGAAGAGGTTGATATTTACTTTTTAGGATAATCGATGTTAAAATGCAAGCCGATACTTTCCTTTCGTTTTTGCGCCATTTTTATCACTAAATAGCCTACATTTATGAGGTTTCTTAGTTCACATATTTCTACGGATAGACTGGAGCGTTCAAAAAGGGATTCCGTTTCTCTATAAATAATGGATAAGCGATCTAGGGCTCTTTGTAAGCGTAAATCACTACGCACAATGCCTACATAATTGCTCATCATCGATTGCAATTCTTTAGTGCTTTGAGTAATTAAAACCATTTCTTCATTATGAATCATTCCTTCATCATTCCAATCAGGGATATCTTCTTTATAATTGATATTCTCTATTTGTTTTTGAGCATGTAATGAAGCTCGATGACTAAAAACCAAAGATTCTAATAAAGAGTTAGATGCCAATCGATTAGCGCCGTGTAATCCTGTTGAGGCACACTCTCCTGAGGCGTATAAATGCTGAATGGATGAAGTTGCATTTTTATCTACTTGAATTCCGCCACAACTATAATGTGCCGAAGGTAATACAGGGATTTTATTTTTTGTAATATCAATCCCTAAGCTTAAGCATTTGGCATATATTTTGGGAAAACTATCAATAAGTGCGTTTTTATTTAAATGAGTACAGTCCAGATACACATATTCTTGCCCACTTTGCTTCATCTCATTATCTATAGCACGTGCTACAATATCACGTGGAGCTAACGATTCTCTTTTATCGTATTTATTCATAAAGCTGAGATTTTCGCCATCTTTTAAGATGGCACCAAAACCTCTTAAAGCTTCAGTGATAAGGAAAGCAGGTTTTTCTTTTGGGTTATAGAGAGAAGTGGGATGGAACTGCACAAATTCCATGTTATTTATGATTCCTTTAGCTCTATATACCATAGCGACTCCATCACCAGTAGATATTTTCGGGTTAGTAGTACTGGCATATAAATTTCCAATACCGCCAGTAGCTACCATTGTAGTTTTGGCTAACACCGTGTGTGTGATTTGTGATTTGGGATCGTAAACATAAGCACCATAGCAATCAATATCATCCATTTTCCTATTCACCTTTTGTCTTAAATGGTGTTGAGTGATAATATCAACCGTAAAGTATTTTTCCCAAATTTCCACATTAGGATGTTGTCGGATTTTTTCTAGCAAAGCTCTCTCTATCTCAAAACCGGTACTGTCCTTATGATGTAGTACTCTATGTTCACTGTGACCACCTTCTCGCCCAAGTTCAAAATCACCTTTTTCATTCTTATCGAACTGTGTGCCCCAATCTATCAGTTCTTGAATACGTTTGGTGGATTCTGTAATGGTCATCTTAACAATTTCCATATTGCAAAGATAATCGCCGGCAATCATGGTATCTTCAATATGTTTTTCGTAAGTATCAGGGGTATACATAACTGCAGCAATACCACCTTGTGCATATTTTGTAGCTGTTTCGTCTGAATCGCTTTTGGTAACAATAAGAACTTCACCAAATTTAGCTACTTTTAAAGCATACGATAAGCCTGCAATTCCTGAGCCAATAACTAAAAAATCTACTTTTTTTCTCATGACTTAAAGATCTATTTTTTTAAAGATATTAAAACTCTGCGTTTTGTGGAGTCCGTGGAAAAGGAATGACATCGCGAATATTTCCCATACCTGTTACAAAGAGCATTAAGCGCTCGAAACCTAAACCAAAACCACTATGGACTGCAGTTCCAAAGCGTCGAGTGTCAAGATACCACCACATTTCATTTTCAGGAATATCCATAGCTTTCATTCTTTGTGTCAGCTTTTCTAAATCTTCTTCACGTTGAGATCCTCCAATTATTTCACCAATTTGAGGAAACAATACATCCATAGCTCTAACCGTTTTCCCATCTTCATTTTGCTTCATATAGAAAGCTTTGATATCTGCAGGGTAATCGGTAAGAATCACGGGCTTTTTAAAGTGTTTTTCTACTAAATATCTTTCATGTTCACTTTGTAAATCGGCTCCCCAATTTTCAATTAAATATTGGAATTTTTTCTTTTTATTGGGTTTGCTATTTCGCAAAATATTAAAGGCTTCGGTATAGGTGATGCGTTCAAAACTATCATCAAGTACAAATTTTAACTTCTCGATAAGTTCCATAGAACGTTCACTTTCTTTTTTCCCTTTTTCAGCTTCTTGTAGCCTTTTGCTTAAAAACTCCAAATCATCTTGATTGTGATCCAAAGCATATTGGAGCAAGTATTTAATAAATCTTTCGGCTAAATCCATATCTTCTTCTAGGTCAGCAAAAGCCACTTCGGGTTCTATCATCCAAAATTCAGAAAGATGACGCGTTGTATTAGAGTTCTCGGCACGAAAAGTGGGTCCAAAAGTATAAACTTTTCCCATGGCCATGCAAGCTGTTTCTACTTCTAATTGTCCAGAAACACTTAAGTTGGTTTCCCGAGCAAAGAAATCTTGTTTCCAATCAATTTTTCCATCTTCAGTGCGAGGCGGATTTCCAGGTTCAAAGGTTGAAACTCTAAACATTTCACCAGCTCCTTCAGCATCGCTACCTGTAATAATAGGGGTGTGGATATTATAAAAACCTTCTTCAGTAAAGAATTTATGTACCGCAAATATCATAGAATGACGAATGCGAGTAATGGCACCAAAGGTATTGCTACGAAAACGTAAATGTGCAATCTCTCTTAGGAATTCTAAACTGTGTTTTTTAGGTTGTAAAGGATATTTCTCAGGATCCGATTCTCCTAATACTATAATATCATTAGCTATAACCTCTATTTTTTGCCCACTACCTTGTGATGCTACTACTTCTCCATCAATAGAAACAGAAGCTCCTGTTGTGATTTTTGATAAAATACTATCATCAAATTTATCGCGATCAACAACCACTTGTACATTATGAATTGTAGAGCCATCATTAAGGGCAACAAATGCCACATTTTTACTTCCTCTTTTGGTGCGCACCCAAGCTTTTACATTCACTTTTGTGCCCACTTCTACATCTTGTAATAAAGTTTTGATTTCTGTACGTTTCATAATTTGTTGAATTATTATTTTATAAGGGTGCAAAAATAGAAAATTAAGCTCATATGACCCTTGTAAAAAGTTTTTTTTTGATGGAGTGAATATTCAATAGACTTTATTATGATTGAAATCGTATATAGGTAGAACTTAAGATTTTTTTGATTGCCAAGGCATTTTTCCTTTGCATAGCCATAGCTACGGAAACTAAAAATAACGAAGGGAAGCGAAAAAAGATAAATTGTACCATACGATTTTAGTTGTAATAATGTCTAATAAAACATCTTCATTCTGATTATTTCATTTCCCTTTACTGTATAAGAGATTTTTATCTATGGTTTAGCTTGAAGTTATTTGTGTAAT
>JAOZUW010000047.1:15150-20987 GCA_029938465.1 Bacteroidales bacterium
CTTTACTGTATAAGAGATTTTTATCTATGGTTTAGCTTGAAGTTATTTGTGTAATAGATGAAAAAAGAAGCTTGTTATTTTTGGGAAACATATTCTGAAACTTTCACTAAATTTGCGGCCATGAATATGATAGACACACATACGCATCTTTATTTAGAGGAATTTGATCAAGATAGAGCAGAAACTATACAGCGAGCAAAGGAAAATAGTATTTATAAATGTATACTTCCAAATATTGATAGTGAGTCCATCCCTAAAATGCATCAAATGGCTGCCGAGTTTCCGGAGTTTACATTGATGGCTATGGGTTTGCATCCCACTTCAGTAAAAGAGAATTATAATGAAGAGCTGCAAATAGCATATCAGGAATTAAAAACAGGAAAATATGTAGCTGTTGGTGAAATGGGGATTGATTTGTATTGGGATAAAAGCTTTTATGAACAACAGAAAATAGCTTTTCGTGAACAAACAAAATGGGCTCTGGAATTTAATTTACCTTTAATAATTCATTCGCGAGATAGTTTTGAGGAGATTTTTGAGTTGATGGATGAACTTTGGACGCCAAATTTAAGAGGTGTTTTTCATTGTTTTTCTGGAAACCAACAGCAAGCTGAAAAAATTATAAAAGATTATCGGTTTAAACTAGGTATAGGGGGAGTGCTCACCTTTAAGAATTCCAGTTTGCGGGAAGAAATAAAAAATATAGATTTGCAACATATTTTATTGGAAACAGATGCTCCGTTTTTAGCACCGATGCCCTATCGTGGCAAACGAAATGAAAGCTCTTATATGAAAATAGTAGCTGAAAAATTAGCTGAAGTGAAAGAAATTTCTCTTGATGAAATTATAGAAAAAACAACCCAAAATGCACAAAGATTATTTGGCATTAACAATATACAATAATGAAAAACCAAGCTTCTATTTTAATTATCTACACAGGCGGAACTATCGGCATGTTCAAAGATCCGAAAACCGGAGCACTACGCCCTGTTGATTTTGATGAATTACAGCATTTTATTCCTAATTTGGAGCTGTTTAATTTTAATATTGATTCCTATTCCTTCGATCCTATCATTGATTCAGCTAATATGAGCCCTGTTTTGTGGGTGAAATTGGCTGAAGTAATTGAGAAGAACTATGAACTGTATGACGGCTTTGTTATTCTTCATGGTTCCGACACTATGTCGTATACAGCTTCGGCATTGAGTTTTATGCTAGAGAATTTGAATAAGCCTGTGATATTAACAGGCTCTCAATTACCTTTGGGAATGATAAGAACAGATGGTCGTGAGAATTTTATCACCAGCCTTGAAATAGCTGCAGCAAAAATTGATGATACGCCCATAGTGCCTGAAGTAGCTATATATTTTGAAGATATATTATACAGAGGTAATCGTACTTATAAATTTAATGCTGAAAACTTTGATGCTTTCAAATCAATAAACTATCCAGCATTGGCGGAAGTGGGCGTTCGCATTCGTTATTTTAAAAGTAAAATACGCCGACCAAATTTTAAGAAACTGAAAGTACATAAAAATCTTGACGCCTCAGTAGCTATTATTCGACTTTTCCCTGGAATTAGCCAAAGTGTTTTGCATTCAATGTTTAATGCTGAAGGATTAAAAGCTGTTGTATTGGAAACTTATGGAGCTGGTAATGCAAGTACTGAGGAATGGTTTGTGGAGGAGTTAAAGCAAGCTATTTTAAAAGGAATAATTATAATAAATATAAGTCAATGCAGAGGTGGAGCTGTAGAAATGGGTAAATATGAGACCAGCTCTATATTAAAGCAAATTGGCTTGCTTGATGGTAAAGATATGACAACAGAGGCAGCAATTACAAAATTCATGGTTGCTCTTGGTACATGCCATAGTCAGGAAGATATAATTGAGAGAATGCAAACCGATTGGAGAGGCGAGATAACTGTATAGAACAAAAAAAAGCCCATCATTTAACTGATAGGCTTTTTTGATAAAAGAATAAGTTCAAATATATATTAAACTACTTTTACGTCTACTGCGTTAAGGCCTTTTTTACCTTCTTTTAGTTCGAATTCAACTGCATCGCCTTCGCGAATTTCGTCGATTAATCCTGTTACGTGTACAAAGTATTCTTTACTTGTCTCATCGTCAATAATAAATCCAAAACCTTTAGATCCATTAAAAAATTTTACTGTTCCTTTTTTCATTGTAATATATTATTTATAAAGTGCAAATGTATAAGGATTTTTTGATATATACCTATAATATATAGCTATTTTAGTTTTAATTATATTTTTTGATAATAAATTCTCATTATTAATGTAGTTAAAATGCTTATATATAGATGTATACAGTTTTGTTTATAGCAATAAATAATATTGGAAATAATATGATATTTCAAAGAAAAAGAGGGTGTTTTAGTCAATTTCTCTAGTTTTGTTGTAGAAATATAGTTTGTAAATAGCTTATAATTAGTTTTAAATGGCATAAATTAAACATACATAATTGAAAATGTAAATAAAATAAGAGATTCAGCACCGATTATTTATCTTTGCCAAAAAGAATACGATGTTTAGTAGGAAGTTTATTTTTAGAGCCATAGCTGTAATACTTTTATACATAGCCATATCGAGCTATATATTTACTCATGAAGAAAAATTCTTTTTTCAGCATAATGAGATTGCACCAACCACATCCTATCCTTATAGTGAAACTTATAAGGAACTACAAATACCAATAAATCAAGAGATTAATCTTCATGGTTTATTGTTTATTCAAAGCTCCCAAAAAGGTCTTGTATTATTGTTTCCCTCAGGAGAATATGATGCTATGAGTTATGAACTTACCCAAAACTATTTGTATCAACAGGGTTATTCTCTATTAATTCCTGATTACCGTGCTACTGGGAAATCTACTTCTGTTTATCATTCGGATAAAGATATTTATAGCGATGCCGAACAGTGGTATAAGATGGCTAAAAGTATAGCTGATACTTCAAGTTTAATAGTGTATGGTCAGGATTTTGGAAGTGGAATAGCAGCATGGGTTGCCGGAACATTTCCTGTGGATATGCTTATTCTGGAAAATCCTTATTATTCCTGGCAAGAATTGATGCTGAAAAAATATTTTTGGTGGTTACCACATACTTGGTTTACACAATATGAAATACCTCTATGGGAGTTTCTCCGAAAATCAACAAATAAGACTCTTATCTTTTCGGCCACTGATTATTCTTTTATAAAACATGAGATGAGTTTGCGGTTGATAGCGTATTTAAAACCCGGAGATCAATTTGTAAGTATTGAAGGAGAGTATATTGAGCAAGGAGCAGAGAAGTATCAATTAGAAATACAACATTTATTAGAAGTTCCTTTAAATAATAATTAGTTTTGTGGTTATGGCAAAAAAGAAAAAACTAGCTTTACATTGGAAAATCCTATTAGGGATGCTTATTGGGGTTGTTTATGGTTTGGTAGCTGCACGTTTTGAGTGGATTCAGTTCACTGATTATTATATAAAGCCTTGGGGCACCATATTTATCAATCTTTTGAAGTTGATAGCAATGCCTTTGATTTTATTTTCGCTAATAAGTGGTATAGGTAATTTGAAGGATATTTCTAAGCTGAGCCGAATGGGCTTAAAAACAATCACATTTTATATTTTCACTACTGTTGTAGCCATAACTATTGGTTTAGTGCTTGTTAATTTAATTGATCCTGGCGATAGTTTTCCAAAAGAGAATCAAGCCAAATTTACACAAATGTATGGTGATCAGGTGAAAGAAAAACAAGCAGATGCTCATGATTTGGAAAACAGATCTCCTTTAGCTTTTTTTGTAGATATTGTACCCGAAAATATTATTGGAGCAGCAGGTGATAATAGTAATATGTTGCAACTCATCTTTTTTTCTATTTTTATGGGTATTGCTATAGTGATTTTGCCCGAGGAGAAAACTAAAACCGTACGTGATTTTTTTAATGGAATGAACGAGGTAATTTTAAAAATCATTGATATTATTATGGAGTTTGCTCCTCTTGGTGTTTTTGCACTTCTAGGCTCTATTATTGTAGAGATGAAAGGAGAGGCTGCATTGTTTAAAGCTTTGGGATTATATGGGTTAACAGTAGTTTTGGGTCTTTTGATCTTGATTTTTATTTTTTATCCATTGCTGATTAAGTTTTTTACTAAAATTAAAATTGTAGATTTTTTTAAAGGTATTGCGCCAGCACAAATGTTGGCTTTTTCTACTTCTTCATCTGCGGCCACCTTACCTGTAACCATGGAATGTTGTGAAAAAAACTTAGGAGCTTCCAACGAGGTATGTAGTTTCGTATTGCCTATTGGAGCCACCATTAATATGGATGGTACTAGTTTATATCAAGGTGTTGCAGCTGTTTTTATTGCTACAGCCTTTGGTATGGATTTAAATTTCGGACAACAACTTACCATTGTACTCACTGCCACTTTAGCAAGTATAGGTTCTGCTGCTGTGCCTGGTGCTGGAATTGTGATGTTGGTGATTGTACTTACAGCTATTGGCGTTCCTTCAGAAGGTATTGCCCTTATTTTTGCGGTAGATAGACCTTTAGATATGCTTCGTACAACTGTTAATGTAACTGGAGATTCCAGCATTACAGCTATTATTGATCGTTTTGAGAAAAGGAAGAATTACATAAAATAAAAAGAGCCCTGCAATTTTTCAACAGGACTCTTTGTTAGTTATTAACCTAATCAGATTCAGTTAATTGGTAGCACCAACAGTAACTGTTCCTTTTAAGCTATAAGTGTTTGCTTGATCATAAGTTACAACCTCTACATCAAGCGTATATTTATCTTGAGAATTACGATGAATAGTTCCACTCTTGCTGTAGAATATAACATGTTCAAGTGATGGGTCAAATGAGCCTGTAAGTATTACGACAGGAGCATCTTCATCATCGTCGTCAAGTGTTAATGTAACTGTTTCGCCTATATTTGGAACCGGGCCAAAAGCCATCAGGAAACTAGTTTCGGATGAGGGTTGAAAGGCATAAAAAGAAACCATTTGTTCCTCAGTAGAAAAAGTAACGCTTGTAAAAAGTTTATTAAAAGTTTTTCCATCAATAGTTAAATCAATACTTCCTTTAGCTAGATTATCAATAATATCAGCTGGGTCATCATCGATTTTACTACAAGAAGTAACAAGAACACCCAATGTTACCATTAATACGAATAAGAATTTAAAATTTTTCATAATTTTGATTTTTGCTTATATTTATATTTATCTGATATAATACTCTACACCTGAAAGATCTTCAAATGTTATATTATTGCTATAATCAACACTAGATTCATCTTCATCAACACTAATTCCATGACTAGCAATATGAGAAAAATGAGTATTGCTCAAATTTAGGGGGCTCCCAGCATTAGAAAGAGTTATAGCTCCCCAAGGAGTATCTCTTCCACCAGCATAACTTATGATGCAGTTGTTTAGAACGCAATTATGAGAACCATTAGAATAGTTTAAACCATCCCAATCATCGTTATTAGGAACGGGATTGGCACTGGTAAAAACAATAGGCTTATCTATTGTTCCATTGGCAATTAAACTAGCTGTATGATCACTCCAATAGGCCATATCAAATTGTGCATCAGTATAAAACTTAATAGTAGTACCAGCTTCTATGGTGAGTTCTACACCAGCTCCAGGAGCTCCAATTCTTGTAGTTCCTTCAATTATATATGGGGCTGATTGATTGGTCCAAAGGTATTCACCTTGTTTGTCAAATTCTTCGTCATTAGAAACTAAAATACCCATATCAGTTGTGATAGAATTTGTCCCAATAATAGTATGTACAAAATTGGGTAATATAG
>JAOZUW010000155.1 GCA_029938465.1 Bacteroidales bacterium
CAAAAATACAATCTTAATTGAAATAGCGCTTTTTATTATTCTAAAATGTATATAAAATTTCAAAATCCTTTTATACCTTTGAAGCCCAAAATAATAAAACATGAAATATAGAATCTCTTTAATAGTATTATTATTAATCTCCTTTATTGCATACTCACAGGATAAGCCCATAAAAGCTTTATTTGTTGACAATTTTGAAGATATCGTTTTTGTGCAATCAGCTGAGGAAAAATTATTAGAGTTTGCTCAAGAAAATGAATTTAATTATTTGATATTAGATAATATAAAAGAAGTGCACTCTCATCGTTTTCCTATTGATAATAAAATGACCGATGGTCCTTTGGTTCGTTTTATAACAAAAGCTAAAACGGAATATAATATTCAAAGAATCTCGGTTGTGGGATTGCAAGAAAGTGACTTTGATCCAGTTTTTGAATATAATAACAATCATACAGCTGATTCGAATGCTAAAATTGATGCTATCTTTTTATTATATGAGTTTTGGTATTCGAGAAATACCAGAGCCGAATCTAGTTTTTGTGAAACATATCTTGAGCCCAATCGTTTTCCTTGTACTCGTATTGGTGGGTTTTATTTTTATAGAATGAATTTGCGAAAATTACGCGCAAGAACTAAGATACAAAAAATGCAACTCGAAACTTTGGCAGGAGGCGTTTCAAAAGAGGAAATGCAAAATATAGCACAAATGGCAGATGTAATACATCTCGAATATGATAGAGCTAACACCAAAAAGCTGCTCAAATATAAACCTAAACGCTTGGATGTTATCCTGTATGGAAATGCTAGACTTGATATTTTTCCATACTTTAGAGCTGATGAAAAGAACATGAAGGAATGGCTACAGAACCATCAAATGGAAGAAGCATACAAAATTTGGATGCAACAGTTAAATGATATTCCAAAATATGGCCCTCTTATTAAGAAAGTTAAAGGCTATTCCTGGGCCTATTATTCTGATTTTTTATAGTTTGGATTTAAATTCTATTGTTGATTCAATAAAAAAATTACTTTTGCAAAAAAAAAATACACAATGAAGATTACAAAAGATACAGTTGTTTCTATGACATATATTTTGTCAGAAAATGATGTTCAAGGAAATTTAATTCAAGAAGTAAGCAAAGATCAGCCGTTTGCGGTTATTTTTGGTCAAGGTGGCTTATTGCCAAAATTCGAGAATGAACTAGAAGGTTTAGCTGCAGGTGATAGCTTTGGTTTTTCATTAAGTAGCGAAGAAAGCTATGGACAGGCCGATCCAAAGGCTGTGATGGAATTAGATAAAAAGATTTTTGAAGTTGAAGGAAAAATTGATGAAGAAATGATGAAAGTGGGAAATGCTATTCCTATGCAAAATGATCAAGGTCAGCCTTTAAGCGGAACCATTGTAGAAATAAAAGATGATGTATTAATAATGGATTTTAACCACCCACTGGCTGGTGTGAATTTGCATTTTACAGGTGATATTTTAGAGGTTCGTGAAGCTACCAAAGAAGAATTGGATCATGGTCATGTGCACGGCCCAGAGGGACATAATCACTAAATCATTTTTGTTTGGCCTTACTCTAAAAGAGTCCATTTTTTAATTACAGCTAGTTTGCGCAATCTTTTGTCTGGTGCTACGCATACTGGGTTTCCTATAATTTCTAACACAAATCTGTCAGAATAAGAATCTCCATAACAATAGGCTTCAGGTAAAAGATATGATTTGTCGAGGCAGTATTGTCGAACGCGGATTTCTTTTTCCTCTTCGATACACATCTTTCCCATTGGTTTACCTGTGAATAATCCTTCCTGGATCTCCATTACGGAACTGATAACATCGTTTAATTTCAAGTATTGTGATAATGGGATGCAAACATATTGTAATGCTGCTGAAAGAAGAACAATATGAGCTCCTTGTTTTTTATGCCGTTCAATCTCTTGAAGCATGGAAGGGCGAAGCATAGATATCAGCTTTTGTTTTACCAATTGATTTCCAAAATCTTTAACAGTGCTTTCAGGAATGCCCTTTAGCCATTTTACCATCAGCTCGGTACTCTTAAGGCTGTTGATAAGCTTTAATTTGTATAAGAGAGAAAGAGAAATGGCTTTTAGAAGATTAGAAGTAGATAAAAGACCTTTTTTGTAGGCTGCCCAAGCCAATACTTTTCCGCTATTAGTTGTTAGTAGTGTTTTGTCTAAATCAACAAATACTATATAAGCTCCTTTTTGTTCCATTTTACTTTTCTTCCTAAGCTAAATGATTCTTTACATTAGAAAAATAGTGATTTCCATTAGGATTATAGATAAAATTCATCTTCCCAGCTAAAATGTCAATTTCAAAATGTTTGTCAAAAAATAATTCACCATCCAAATGGTAGGCGGCTTCTTTTTCCAAATCTATCACGAGCTTATTACTTTGGTAATAATGTACTTTTGGATTTGATAGATGATCGCCTTTCGGAACTTTACCTAATATTTCAAGTCTTTGGACAATGTTTAATTTATGAACCATACAAATATCGAGTAATCCATCATCAGCATAGGCTGTTGGGGTGAGGTAGAAATCACCTGCATATCTTCTACCAATAGATATGGTATTGAGAAAACAAAGGCTTTCCTTTTTTTCTCCATTTGCATCAATCATCATTTTTTGCTCTTTAAAAAACAATAGATTTTTAAGGATATGCCAAACATACTTGCTTTTCCCACCTTGTTTTACTTTTCCTGGTTCTTCATAATTTTCTGCAGCTACTTGAGCATCAAATCCTAATCCCATTCCATTAAAAAATAAATGGCCATTGCATCTGCCAACGTCAATAGTGTGAGTGCGTGCTTCAAATAGCATATCCCAATCTTTTTGTTCAAAATTTTCAGATAAACCGGGTATTTGAGCAAAATCATTTCCTGTGCCTGCAGGAATTAATCCCATTATACATTGTGGGCAATCAATAAGCGCACTTGCCATTTCGTTAAGTGTGCCATCACCACCAACAGCTATTATATAAGTATAGTTTTGCTCCGCTAATTCTTTGGCCAAAACGCTTGCATGTCCTTTTTCTTTAGTATGAACAATTTTGGCAATGATATTTCTTTGTTTGAGTTGTTTGCGCAATTCCTCTTCTATGATTAATGGTTTGCCACTACCCGCAACAGGATTCAGAATAAACCCCCATTTTTCTTGTTTATTTTTTTCTGTCATTTATTGTATATTAAGGTAAGGATGATTCTATTATTGACTTCACTCTATTGATTATTTCATTGTCATCTAAGTTTTCCAATTCACTATAAGGAATAGGCGTATGTATTTTGGCCGATAGCTTTCTGTTATAATCAAAATAGAACCTATTTTTAGGTTTAAATTCATAGAATCCAATCAAGCTAATGGGTAATATATCTAATTTGCTGGCTTTTAATACATGCAAAAATCCTCTACGAAAAGTATTCATTTCTCCATTAACCGTTCTGGTGCCTTCAGGAAAAATGGCTACAGTTTGATTTTCTGTATTCTCTACCAATTTTTCTATCATTAATTTTGTATTCCTAAGATCACTAGTCTTCATAGGGATATAGTTAATAGCTCGAAGAAGGTTTCCAAAAACAGGGATTTTTAACAAATGTGCTCTTCCAAACCATGCTATATTAGGGCAAATACTCATTACTCCCATAATATCGAAAATACTACTATGATTAGCCATAAGTAAGTATCTTTTATCTTTTTTGATATTTTCTTTACCTATAATCTGAAAATTCTTAGCCAAAATAATAAATGTCCCTTGAGCCCAAAGTTGAAGTAAAAAACGAATGGTATCTTTAAATCCTAATGGATATAATATAAGAACTAAAAGAGAGCCTACAAGTGTGATAGGGTATAAAAATAGATAAACTAGAATAGTATATATGTAAAGTATTGTATTTCTCATTTTTTGTGTTCAAGAAACAAAGTAGCAATAATACGATTTTTTTGGCACTGCTATATTGAAATGTCTTTAATGTTATTTTCAATATTGTTTCATATCAATTATATGTATCTGTAGTTATCTTCAAATATCTCTGCAATTTTCTATTTATATAGCAAGAAGATAGTATTTCTTTTGTGTATCTCAGGTAATGGTTTTTGTTCCCTCCATTTACTAATACTTTGACTGATAATGAGTTCTTCCTTTAGTGTGATATCTCTAGCCACACATATTTTGGTTTCTAAAGCACATGTATGTATTAGGCTCTCTAGCATTTGTGAATTTCGGTACGGAGCCTCAATAAATATTTGAGTTTGCTTGTTCTTATAGGCTTTCTTTTCTATGTCTTTTATAGCTTTTTCTCTATTGCCACGTTCACGGGGTAAGTATCCTAGGAAAGAGAAATTCTGACCATTAAAGCCACTTGCCATTAGCGATAACAAAATAGAGGAGGGGCCTACTAAAGGAATCACTCTAATATTTTTTTGATGTGCCATGGCAACAATATCTGCACCCGGGTCAGCCACACAAGGAGTGCCTGCATCGCTTAATAAACCAATATCCAAACCTTTTTCTGCTTCACTCAAATGGTTTTGAATATCTTTTGTTCGGCTATGCTCGTTAAGCTCATAAAATTGCAAATCATTTATTTTACCTTTCCAACCAGCCTTACTTAAAAAACGACGTGCAGTTCTTAAGTCTTCCACAATAAAGTGTTTTATTTTAAGAATGATATCAATATTTCCTTGAGGTAGAATATCTGATAATGATGAGTCTCCTAGAGTGTTAGGGATTAAATATAAATGACCTTTTGATTTCATTTTATTGCTTTTTTTTCTGATAAATAAACTACCAATCTACTTTAGAGCGGTTAATAGGCATAGTCATACAACGGGCTCCACCACCACCACGAGCTAATTCGCTTCCATCAATGGTAATCACAAATTTGTCATGCTCTTTCGGGTCAACTTTACCATTTATAACATCTTTAGCACGTAGAACATTAAAACCATGATTGTTGAGTTGCTCAATAGTATGTTCATTTCTACCATAACCAATTATTTTTCCGGGTCCCACAGCAAAAAAGTTAGTTCCACTGTGCCATTGTTCTCTTTCGGCAGAATAAATATCGCGATTTGTACCACAAGAAATAGGTTCCATATCCATTCCAAGAGATTTAAGACCTTCAAAAACATGGCGAATTTCTTTTATATTTTCTACTTCGCCATGGTCAACAGTTATATGAATAGTTCGGTATCTATTAGCTTGCATAATAACGGGCTCATATATCATACATTTATTTTTGTCAAGAAAAGTAAAAGCCATATCTAAATGGATAAAAGATTCAGGGCTATGAGGCAATTCTTGTACAATAATATGTTTGCGTTGTTTAGTACTTTTTAAGCATTCAATAATAAAATCAATTCCTTGACTTGTAGTTCTAGGGCCTAATCCAATAAGTAAAATATCTTCTCTTGCTACTAAAACATCACCTCCTTCAATAGTCAGGTTTTTCATGCTGCGAGCCATAGTTAAAGGGTTCACTGTTTTGGTGTTAAAATAAGGATGGTAATCGAAAATACTTTCCATAATTATGGCTTCTCTATCCCTCACTTGATTTGCCATTTTACCTATCAATACTTTATTATTAACTGAAATAGAAGCATCGCGCATAAAAAAGAAATTATGCAATGGTTTTAATCTATATCTATCAGCATCAAGGAATTTAGTGAGATTGTTGACTACCATTTCGCCACCTTCAATCAATCTACGTGCTATTTCTTTATTATCGAGATTAATGATATGACGTTCATAACGTTCAATATTTTCACTTTTAAGGATACGTTTAAGTAGGCTTTCTTTAAGAGTATCGTTTTGTAATATATCGAAAAGAAGGTCTTTTACCTCAAAAGTCTTGGTGAGCTTATTAAGCACTCCACTAAATTGGCTATATTCTTTATTGGCCACAGTGAGGTTCAAAATATCAGAATAAAGTGCTCTTTCAGCATTTTCTGGGGTCATATTTTCAACTTCAGGGCCTGGTGAGTGAAGTATTACAGCATTAAGATGGCCTATTTCTGAGGAGACTTGTATGTTTATCTTATTATCCATTATCTTGTTTTGTGCAAAAGTAACAAAAACTACTAGTATTTTTATAAGAG
>JAOZUW010000156.1 GCA_029938465.1 Bacteroidales bacterium
AATTAAAACATACATATGAGAAAAGTTTTTCGAATTAGCTTATTGCTTACTGGTCTAATGCTTCTATTATTCATTTATATTAAGCAGGATTTTAAGCGTACTTCTCCCACAATATATACAAATGGAAATATAATTACTCTAAATGAGCATCAGCCAACGGCAGAAGCAATGTTAATTGAAGATGGAAGAATAATAGAAATTGGCTCGAGTAAATCTCTTGAAAAGTTTGAATCAAAAAACATAGCTACTATTGATTTAAAAGGCGCTACTGTAATGCCTGGTTTTATTGATCCTCACACTCATTTCTCGCTTAGTATGTTCTTGTCTGAAATGCATGACTTATCAGGTTTCAAATACCACTCTAACGAAGAAGTTTGGAATAGCTTTGAGAATATTGTAGAAAATAGCGACAAAGGAGAATGGATTGTTTGCAAAGGGGTTGACCCTATTTTAGTTCCTGACTTGATTCTGCCTTCTATCGAGTATTTAGATAGAATTGCACCTAATAACCCTGTTCTTATATTTAGTCAAAGTTTACATAACTATTGGGCTAATACTAAAGCTTTTGAGTTGGTGGGAATAAATAAAAATACTCCTAACCCATCTAATCACAGTTTTTATGGAAAAGATGAGCTTGGCAATCTTAATGGTTTAATTGTAGAGCAACTTGCCATACTGCCATTTGTTAATATATTAAAATCAGAAGTTCTAACACCTGATAAACTTAGCATAGCTGCTTCTAGAACACTGTATGATTATGCAAAAAATGGAAATACTACCATTGTATCAGCAGGAATTACAATTCAGGATAAAAAACCATTATTACTATTTAAACATCTGTCTATTGACAAACCTGATCTATTGGGTAGTATTCTTGAAAAATTAGGCTTTCTTCCGAAAAGAAAACCAAACCCAAGACACTTCATGTATATTCGTTACGATACACCTGACTTATTACCCGAAAGAAAGCTTACACAAAATGATTTTTATGATATAATTGGTATAAAGCATTGGTATGATGGTTCTCCATACATTGGTACAATGTATTTGAATGAGGAATATTTAGATTCTGATTTTATGAAGAAATTACATATTCCAAAAGGTCATAGAGGAGAAGCATTAATAAATAAAGAGGATCTTAAACTATTCATTAAGGAATATCACAATAGAGGATGGCAAATTGCATTTCACTCCCAAGGTGATGCTGCTATAAAAGAAATTTTAGATGCATTTGAAGAATTAGGAAGCGAACTTGATTATACCGATTCTAAACATAGATTAGAGCACTGTGTTTTACTACCCACAGAAGATATTGAAAGAATGAAGAAACTAAATATTACTCCTAGTTTTCATATCAACCATTTGTATTATTATGGTGATGCTTTAAAAACCAGTATATTAGGGAATGAAAGAGCAGAAAAGATTTTACCTATCGCTTCGGTTAAAAATAATGGGATAAAATATTCTCTTCATGCTGACCAACCAATGTTTGAGAGCCATCCATTTAGATTGATACAAACTGCCGTTGAAAGAAAAACAAACGCTGGAAATACTATAGGAGAAAATCAAAGAATAAGCTTAATGGATGCCATTAAATCAATGACGATAGATGCTGCATGGCAAATAAATATGGATGATAAAATAGGTTCTTTGGAAAAAGGGAAATATGCAGATTTTATTATTATCGATAAAGATCCATTTGAAACTAAAACGGAAAATTTAAACAAAATCAAATGTTTAAAAACCTTTGTAAATGGAAACTTAGTGAATGAATAATAAACCTGTCGAGAACAATTAAGTATTCGGACTGGGCGTAACCCAGAGTCTGAATGCCGTGTTGACTGAACCGGGCTTTGAAAGAAGCCTTATGGGGATTGATTGGTTTCAAGAGTATTTAATTTTATTTTTCGAGTGATAGATCATCCTTTAAATCTTTATATTCAGGTTTATTTTCTTTCTTTTGTAGCTTTACTTAAACACTCAACCTAAAATATATACTTATTTATTCTAATGTCATCTTATATGTTTACTTTTTATTATATATATAAACGAATAAGTTTACATTAAATATAATTTGTAAGCGTTTATGATGCCAAACTATTTTTAGCGCCATACATTGGGCGTCATTGGAAAAATTAAAATATTGTCAAGTAACTTGAGCAAAATACTTGACAATTTAAAAAAAGAATTATATTTGCATTATGAATATTGCAAAAGAGATAGAAAAAATAATTGGGAAATTTAACAAGGGTAATACATTTACTTACAGAGACCTTGCAATAAAAAAAGAAGAGTATCCCGCCGCATCAAAAACAATTGAACGACTAATAAAAAAAGGGATAATCAAAAGAATTTCAACAGGAGTTTTTTATAAACCGAAACAAACTATCTTCGGAGAAATAAAACCTGATGAAGAGAAAATTATCACCCCTTACTTGTACAAAAGCGGAAAAAGAATTGCCTACATAACAGGATTGTTGCTTTATAATAAAATGGGTCTCACAAGCCAAATCCCAAAAGAAATAAGCATTGCAAGTCGTGAAAAACGAATTTACATATCAAAAGGAAACATAAAAGCAACAGCAGTAAAAAGTTATGTTGAAGTAACAGGCAAAAACTATAAACTTCTTGAGATCCTTGATGCGTTGAAAGATTTTAAAAAGATACTAGATTTAAGTAAAAAAACAGCAATTACAATTTTAACAAATACGATACTTGAACTAAATAATAAACAAGTAAAAGAACTGATTAAAATTGCACTTTCGTATCCACCAAGAGTTAGAGCATTTCTCGGAGCACTATTGGAAAATATAGATAAGAATATTAATGTCACAAGTTTGGAAGATAGTCTCAATCCGTTATCTGAATATAAAATCGGAGTTTCAAAAGAGATTTTGTCAACAGTTGAAAAATGGGATATTAAATGAATTTACACGAGAATAAACAACTTTTTAGAGATGCAATCATTGCAACTTCGCAGTTAAAAGGAATAGCAGAAATTTATGTTGAGAAAGATTACTGGGTTACACTTTCTTTGTATTCCATTTTTTCAAATGAAATAGGAAAATCTTGTATTTTTAAAGGCGGAACAGCATTATCAAAGTGTAATCTATTAATCGACAGATTCTCAGAAGACATTGATATTGTTTTGTTAAAGCAAGGCGATGAAAGCAGCAATCAGTTGAAAAATAAGCTAAAGAAAGTGACAAAAGTGGTTGGAGAAGTTATTCCAGAAATTGAGATTAAAGGAATAACCAACAAAAAAGGGATGATAAGGAAAACCGCTCATAATTATCCGAAATATTTTGAAGGACTGTTTGGCCAAATACGAGATAATTTAATAGTTGAAGTTACTTGGTTTGGTAGTTTTGAGCCTTTTCAGAAAGGAGAAGTAAGCTCGCTGATTTATGAAATGATTGTAGAAACAAATCAACATAAAATTGCTGATGAATACGGACTAAACCCTTTCGAAGTAACTGTTTTAAGCCCCAAAAGAACATTTTGTGAAAAAATTATGAGTTTGGTTCGTTTTTCATATACAAACGACCCTTTAGGCGATTTGAATAATAAAATCAGACATATTTACGACCTTAATCAATTGTTGAAGAACAAAGAGATTGAAGAATTTTTTAATTCAAAAGAATTCGTTGAGTTATTACTAAAAGTTGCAAATGATAATATGTTGAGTTTTAAAAGTGGTAACGAATGGTTACAAAATCATCCAATTGAAGCTATGATTTTCAAGGAAAGTAAAAATGTATGGGATAAATTAAAAACAACATATTTTTCAACCTTTAACAAATTGGTTTATGGGGAATTACCAAGCGATTTTGAAATACTGGAAACATTAAAAGTA
Source organism: Bacteroidales bacterium (assembly GCA_029938465.1). GTDB lineage: Bacteria > Bacteroidota > Bacteroidia > Bacteroidales > UBA12170 > UBA12170. The sequence goes on from JAOZUW010000156.1 coordinate 3,857, forward strand.
TTGACAGAAAGAATGAGAAATATTAAATGGAGAATAGAATAACGAACGCCCAACACACAATACATTCTATAATTTTTGCCGCAGGTGCAACACCAAAATTAGGTAGCATATTGCCACCGTCAGACTGCGCAATAAGCTAGCAAATCCTAGCAAAAACAATATTTCCCAAGAATGCTAATAAGAAACCCATTTATTAACAGGTCTATCTTGTTGATTATTAGCATATATATAGTATAAATCAAAGGCAATTATTATGGATTTTGTAAATCGGATAAATGGAGATCTGATGATAATGGTTTATAACCTTAGAAGACTTATGACTGTTAATAATGGTAGTTTGAATAGTATTTTGAGACATTTATACCTTGTACCATTATAAAGGTACAGATCTTGTAATTATGTCGTCTTTTCAATATTTTATCACATATGTATCAATATATGGGTACTTATTTGACAATTATATGGATTTCAATGTTTATGTTGGATATGTACCAGTTTATTGATACATAATTAACATTATTAAATAAAATGAGTATATTTGATGAAATATTACCAATATATTGGTACATAGATATGAAAATAGAAGAATTAGGAAAACTAATAAAAAACAGAAGGAAGGTATTGGGACTAACCATTAGGGACTTAGCCGACCTTACTGGTATTTCTAAAACTACCATTTCCCAAACAGAAAGAGGTGTTAGAAACCCGACATTTGAGGTATTGCAAAATATTTTTGAATATCTCAATTTGGAAATGAAAGTGGAAGTAAAAGAGCGGAAATAATAAAACATGAAGTTAGGAAACAAACTGGAAGTTATATATAAGGGAAATATTAAGGCTGGAGAACTTTGGGTTGATAATGATGGTTATCATTTTGAATATGATGATGCGTTTATTGATAATGTTGCTACACGACCAATTTCGGTTAATATGCCTAAGGATCAAAAAACTTATCATTCCAAAGAATTATTTCACTATTTCAAATCTATTCTTAGCGAAGGAGAGAATCGAGAACAAATTTGTAAAGCATTAAGTATTGACCCAAGTGATGACTGGAGTTTACTAGTATTATCCTGTCAATATGATACAATCGGAGCAATAACAGTAAAAAACATTGAACATGGCACAGTGTAACGGATGTCTTAAAGATAATACAAGTGGATTTTGTTCATCCTGCAAGACCATTTTATTTGATCGCTCTAAGGTAAGTCCTCAACTCAAATTCAATTGGGAAGATATTTCAAAAAGAATAGATGGTCAACCCATGGGGTTTAGCATCTCAGGAGTTCAGCGAAAAGGATTTATTGGGAAACCCAGAGGAATCGAGTTAATGCCAAAAATGGGTGTAGACGAAAAATCTCAATATATTATAAAACCATTATTGTCAAGGTTTAATAATCCTGACCAGTCGCCTGCAAATGAACATGTAACTATGCAAATAGCCAAACAGATTTTTGGTATCAAAATAGCCGAATGTGCATTTATGAACTTTGCCAATGGTACTCCGGTATATATCACTAGACGTTTTGATTATAATGATAATGGTGAAAAATTAAATCAGGAAGATTTTGTATCAGTGCTCAAAGCAGCTGATAAATACAAATCGAAAACCTATCAAGATGTTGGGGAGTGGCTTAGCCCATTAAATAGAGTTGACTTTCTTCGCATTCTGATATTCAATTTCCTTACTGGTAATGGCGATGTTCATTTAAAAAACATTTCACTATTGGAAACTGCGGATGGTGATATGATGTTGTCGCCATCATATGATTTAATGAATACGAAGATTCATCTGACCGATAATTTATTGGCGTTGAATCTATTTGAAGAACTTGAACAAACTAGTTTGCCATTAGGAGAAAAATATAGTTATAAGAGTGAGGATTTTATTGAGTTTGGAAAACGCTTGAAAATTAAGGATACTATTACGACGAAAATTATCGATACATTTAATAAAAAAGAAGATGAGATATTAGCCATGATTGATAAGTCGTTTTTATCTGACGATGCCAAGAATTTGTACAAAAACAATGTGCTTGAAAATTACAAGTTGTTTAGACAGCCTACTCATATTGAAAACTATACTAAACCGTGATAGGATTTTGTATTTAGAAGATAGCATATTTTACATCTAATTGATGAATGATTTCTTTGCATCCCCGATAGCTATCGCATGTGCGTCAACCTAAGGATAACTTATTTCTACATAATTAAGATAAAATACATTCTGTT
>JAOZUW010000157.1 GCA_029938465.1 Bacteroidales bacterium
AAATTTATTGGGTTAAAGCTTTCACCTTGTCTACAATTACTGTTGATAATTTTATATTAGATTCTATGGTCCAACCTGCAATATGAGGGCTTAAAATGACTTTGTCTGATTGCATTAATGCTTCATAAGCTTCTGGAAGATTAGCTTTTTTCAGTTCTTCAAAAGAAGTGCCCTCATACTCCAAAACATCTAAGGCAGCACCCAGAATCTTTTCTTCTTTAATGCCCTGCATTAAGTGAAGGGTGTTAACAACAGAACCGCGAGCTGTATTGATGAGATAAAATGGTTTTTTCATGTTTTTTATCCATTTTTCATCAAACATATAGTGGGTTTCCTGTGTAAGAGGAACATGAAAGCTGATTATATCAGCTTCTTGAAAAATCTCTTTGAGTTTGACTTCATTGGCATATTTATCGGAGAAATCATTTAAATATTTATCATAGGCTATCACCTTCATTTGTAGTCCGATAAGACGTTGAGCAAAGGCTTTTCCCATATTTCCATAGCCAATAATAGCAAGCGTTTTTCCCTTCATCTCAAAGCCGCGGTTTTCGTCACGCAGCCAAATGCCTTGTCTTACTTGAGTATTTACTCTAATTAAATGGTTTCGAAGTGACAGTATCATTCCAAGAGCATGTTCAGCCACAGCATCTCTATTTCCTTCTGGTGAATTGAGGCAACTGATGCCTTGTTTTTCGGCATATTCAACATCAATATTTTCCATTCCAGCTCCTACACGACCAATAAAAATGGCTTTTTTGGCATATTGTAAAATCTCAGCATCCAGCTTAATCTTACTTCGGATAATGATGCCATGATATTGGCCAATAATTTTTAAGTATTCATCATATCCATAATCGGGGAAATAATCACACTGATATCCCAAATCCTCTAATCCTTGTTGTAAGGATTGATGTGTGCTATCTATAAATAAAACTTTTTTCATTTTTCTTTTGTAATAAGTATGCAAAAATATAATGGATTATGGAGATGAATTAAAAAACTGAAAAACCATTTTTGCTTTGGCAGCACCTATGACCTTTTCAAGCGTATTTATTCCTTGTTCTTTTATTTTTTTTACCGATTTAAACTTTTTAAGCAGAATGTCAGCAGTATTGGGACCAATGCCATTTATTTGAGTGAGTTCTGTTTTTAGAGTGTCTTTGTCTCTTTTATTTCTGTGGTGAGTAATTCCAAAACGGTGGGCTTCATCTCTAAGCTGTTGTACTATTTTTAGAGTTTCTGATTTTTTATCGATATATAAAGGCAAACTATCACCTGGAAAGTATATTTCTTCTAGTTTTTTGGCAATACCAATAATAGTGATTTTACCACGTAAATTCAGTTTATCCAGACTTTTTATGGCCGAACTAAGTTGTCCTTTTCCTCCATCTACAATGATAAGCTGAGGCAATTCAGCCTTTTCATCTAATAATCTTTTGTAACGTCTGTAGATAACCTCTGTCATGGAATCGTAATCATTTGGCCCTTCCACTGTTTTAATGTTATAATGACGATAGCCCTTTTTATAGGCTTTAATATTTTTAAACGTTACCATTGCCGCCACAGGATAGGCTCCCTGAAAGTTACTATTATCGAAACACTCGATATGCCTAGGTAGCTCTTTCATTCGCAAATCCTCTTTCATCTGAGCTAAGATTCTTTTGGTATGTCTTTCAGGATCGATCAATTCGCGTTTTTTGTTTTTCTCTAGTTGATAATATTTGGCATTACGTGCCGACAGATCCATTAATTTCTTTTTATCACCAATCTTAGGAATTACTATTTTGGCTTTATCCCAACTGATATCTACTTTAAATGGAAGTAATAATTCCTCTGCATATAATCCAAAACGGTCTTGCATTTCAGCTATGCCCATTTCTAATAACTGAATAGGAGATTCCTCCATTTTCTTTTTAAGTTCAATGGTATGGGTTTGAACAATAGCGCCATCTAACACTCTTAGATAATTAATATATGCCGATTCTTTATCTTCCAGAAATGAAAAAACATCTACATTTTTTATATTGGGATTAACTACTAAAGATTTGCTACGGTAATTATTTAATATCTGAATTCTTTCCTTTAGCATTTGTGCTTTTTCAAATTCCATAGCTTCAGCAAAACCCATCATTTTTTGCTTGAGTTCTGTAATCAAACTGGCAATATTTCCTTTTAAAATGCGCGAAATTTCTGTTATACTATTATCATAATCATTTTGATCTTGCAGGCCAACACATGGAGCCAAACATTTGTGGATATGGTAATCTAAACAAACTTTAATTTTTTTTGCTTCTATATTTTTTTTAGATAAATGATGATTACAACTTCTGATAGGATAGAGCTGTTTGATTAAATCTAAAATGGTTTTCATCATTCGTACTGATGCATAGGGTCCAAAATATTTGGAGCCATCTTGCTTAATGATACGTGTGGAAAATATTCTAGGAAAAGCTTCGTTTTTTATACAAATCCAAGGGAATGTTTTGTCGTCTTTTAATAAGATATTATAGCGAGGCCGGTATTTTTTAATCAGGTTATTTTCTAAAAGCAGTGCGTCAAATTCTGTTTCCACTACTACATATTCCAGTCTAACAATTTTATTGACCAACAATTTTAGTTTGCCATTGTGTTTCTCAATTCCAGTAAAGTAAGAAGAAACTCTGTTTTTAAGTTTCTTGGCTTTCCCCACATAAATAATAGTATCATTTTTATCGAAATACTGATAAACACCAGGCTGCTGTGGCAAGGCTTTTATCTGTTTTTTTATTTCGATATGGTTTTGATTCATCTATTTCTTGTCTTGATTCTTTAGTCCATCCCAACCTTGAGCTCTAATAGGAATAGCCTGATCTATAGCATTAATCATTTGGGCTCCAGTTCCTTCGTCCATCATATGACCAATGATAATAAACGCTGCATGATCTTTTATTTTTTCGTAGTCTTCTTGTTTTATAGTCATAAGCAATTCATAATCTTCACCACCACTGAGAGCTAAAGTAGCAGGATGAATTTCAAACATATCGGCCACTTGATTGGTTAATGGATCCATTGGAATTTTTTCTTCATATAAATGACAACCCAACTTTGAGTGTTTACATAGATGAAGAATTTCTGATGCCAAACCATCGCTAATATCTATCATTGAAGTGGGCACTAACTCTATTTCTGCTAATTTCCTAACCACATCCATTCGAGCTTCAGGTTTGAGTTGTCGCTCTAGTAAGTATTCAAATCCAGAAAATTCAGGTTGTACTCCTGGTGTTTCTTCAAAAACTTTTCTCTCTCTTTCCAACAGTAATAAACCGGCATAGGCTGCCCCTAAATCTCCTGTAGTAACCAATAAATCACCCTGTTTAGCACCGCTGCGTTTTGTTATTTTTTCTTTTTTAGCTTTTCCAATCACATTTACCGAAATCATAAGCCCTGAAGTGCTGCTAGTGGTGTCACCACCTACTAAATCGACATTGTATTTTTCGCAAGCTAGTTTAAAACCTGCGTATAATTCCTGCACAGCTTCTAAAGAAAACCGATTGCTTAAAGCCAAACCAACAGTAATTTGTGTAGGTGTAGCATTCATAGCAGCCATATCAGAAAAATTGACTATTGCAGCTTTATAACCTAAATGCATTAATGGTGCATAGGATAAGTTAAAATGCACACCTTCAACTAACAAATCAGTAGATACCAAAATTTGTTCATCAGCTTTAAATTGCAATATGGCAGCATCGTCACCAATACCGGTGATAGTGGAGCTTTGCTTATTCTTTATATCATTGGTTAAAAGATCAATAAGTTTAAATTCACCTAATTCCGATATCTCTGTTCTCTTTTTTCTTTCTTCAAACATGCTTTATTTTTTTTGCAAAAATACAAATAAGAAAATAAGTATGGACTAAATATCAGGACTTTCATTATTGTATCTATAATTAGGTTAAAAAATATTTCTTATATTAGCACAAATAAAATTATTATGGAATCGACAAGTTTATATTTTGGAGCCACCTATATTATGCTTTGTGTGGTTTTTGGAATCATTGGTAAAAGCACAAAACTAGGTTTTTGGGGCGTTTTTCTGATTAGTATTTTTTTAACACCAGCCATTGGAATGGTTGTGGTACTTACCGCTTCACCCAAGAAGAAAAAAAGAAAATCCCCATATAGCTAGAGTTAAAAACACAAAGCAATAGTATCAGTATCTTTAATATTTTTAAAGTGGTGTAATGATTGCCACCCAACCACCTCCAGAGGCTAAATTGATTTTCAGCTTTGATGTATTATTAATTTCTTCTTCACCTTTTTTATAATCTTCAGCATTTTTGCTGGCATTTATTCCATCCTGAATATATTCCATTTGATAGTTTCCGTTGGGAAGAAAAGAAAAATCGATTTCAAATTCTCTGGGCTTTTTATCTGTCATAGCAGCCACATACCATTTATCACCATTTCTACGAGCTATAATCAAGTATTCTCCAATTTTAGCATCTAAAGGAATGGTTTCATCCCAAATGCTTGGAATTTTTGATATAAACGATGTGCATTCATGTTCTTTTTTGTAGTTGCTTGGGTTATCGGCAAGCATTTGTAATGGACTTTCAAACACTACATACATAGCCAGTTGATGGGTTCTGGTTCCAATACTCATAGGTCTTTCCCAACGGATTGTATAATTATCAAAGTGTGCATTGACCATAGCTCCTGGTGTGTAATCCATGGGCCCGGCAAGCATACGAGTAAATGGTAATATTAAATCGTGTTTTGGTGTAATCAGCGCACTCCATTTAGCATTTTCCAGGCCTTTAAGGCCTTCATATGAAACCACATTTGGATATGCTGCCCTTAATCCTGCAGGTTTAAAAGCACCATGAAAATCGACAAGAAGTTCTCTTTTTGCTGCTTCCTGAGCAGTTTTTAGATAAAAGTTTACCATCTCCTGATCGGCACGTTGCATAAAATCAACTTTTATTCCTGCAGCCCCCCAACTTGCAAATTGATCAAGAATTTCCTCCATATTCTGATTTAAAGGATTCCATAATACCCACAAAATAATACGTACATTTTTCTTTTTGGCATAGGACATTAATTCAGGCATATTAATATCAGGATTGCATTCTAATAACTGAGTTGTTGTTTTAGACCACCCTTCATCCATGATGATATATTCTAACCCATAATCAGAGGCAAAATCAATATAATACTTATAGGTTTCTGTATTTATTCCTGATTTGAAATCTACGCCGGTAATATTCCATGCATTCCACCAATCCCAAGCTACTTTTCCTGGTTTTACCCAATCAAAGTTTTTTTGAGTGTTTTTTCTGGAAAGATTATAAACCAATTGGCTTTTTAGTAAGTCTTTATCTTTGGCAGTAATAGTAAAAACTCTCCAGGGGAAACTTCTTTTTCCTGTTGTATTTGCAATGTATTTTGCCTCTTTAAGTATGATTTCATTTCTATCCGGGTTAATTTGATTTGCTTTGATATCTAAAATAACATTTGGAAATTTAGCTTTTAAGGATAGTTTATGATCCTTTTCAATAAATAAACATGGGTAATCATAAAGATCAGCTTCGGTAAAATGAATATTTACCAAACTTTTACTTTGGAATAGAATAGGCAGAGAAGCAAATTTTCCTGATTCGACACCACTAAGCAAGGTGTCTTGATAGCATCTTTCATAATGTGATATTAGACTGGTTTCTTCAGGAAAAAACACCTGGGCATCTTCGGTAAACGAAAAATCAATAGTTTCGTGATTCACTTTAATATCTTGCTCCATAGCTGTGATAAAACGGTAGGCAAAACCATCATTATAAAGTCTAAATTCTACAGAATAGGCTTTATCAAAATCAAGAATTAATTGATGATATTCCGTTTGAATTTTTTTAAATTTTACAGGAACTTCACTGATAATTTCTTCATTTATACTTTGAGTACTTTCGTTGATGATTTTAGCTGCTTTTCCTGGCAGGATATGATCATCAATTTGAATGGCAATATTACCCTTATCAATAATTAATTCATTATTATAAAACAACTTCCAACTTATTTTATGGC
>JAOZUW010000158.1 GCA_029938465.1 Bacteroidales bacterium
GATCATATAAACTGTTAGCTTCTTTCCCATTATTGTCTATTTTTTATAATTACCCAAACTATCTACTAACAATAACCCCATGGTAATTATCCCCACAAATATTCTGATTGCTTTGTAAGGTGAAGCTTGTTCCTCTTACTGAAAATATAAATGTTCAATTTAAATCTCAACTCCAATCCCTAATAAAAGAATTCCCTTAGTATTGTTATTCAACAACAAATTTAGTTTGTATAACAGTCTCGTCATTACTTATTCTAATATAATAAACACCTGAAGTATAATGATCTATTTTAATAGGTTGAGGAGCTCTTTTATAAAGATCTAAATCATTATTTCTGTATACCAAACGGCCAATGGGATCAAAAATATCCAATCTGGCATTTTCCATATTTTGATCTATTTCTAAATCAAAATGACCATTATTTGGATTGGGGAAGATACTGATTTGCTCATGGTTTTTTTCTATTTCATGGGTTGCCTCAGCATAATCTAAGCTTACATTATCAATATATAAAAAGGTACCACGCATATTAAAAGATTCAAAAGCAAACTTCACAAATTCTTCTCCTTTATAAGCCGAGAGATCAACTTGATAGCAATTAGGTCCAAAACCACCTAAGCACCAATCATCTCCCACTTCAGGTATAAATTCTTCAGTGGTTTGTTCATGTGTAGCAAAGCTACCATTTCCATCTTCTCCAGCTTCCATAAGCCTGGTCCAGTTTTCGCCACAATCGGTTGAAATATAAACGATTAAGGAATCGGTATAAGAAGAGTAATGCTGAGCGTAGGCATGCTCAAAAGAAAGAATAGCATCCGAGTTGTCGTATAATTCAAATAAAGGAGAAATCAATTTGTCACGAGCTTCAAAATTTGTATAATCTCTAAAACGAATGGCCATAGCTTTTTCTCCGCCATTACCAGAAGCATTGTATTTTTCCCAAGTAACACCTCCATCTTCGTTCTCGATACTCCAACCATTTGTAAGATCGTTTTCATCTTCAAAATTTTCGTAATAAGGCCCTACTTTACCACCATTTTTAACAAATTGATATTCTGTTAAACTAGAACTTCCATTGCTGTTGGTTACCTCTAGCGTTACCGCATAGCTACCATCTTGTGTGAATTCTACTACAGGATTTTGTGATTGAGCATCAGTGTCTTCCATATAATTAACATTATTTGGGCTAAAACTCCATTGCCAAGCTGTTGGGCAGTGTAAGGATTCATCTGAGAAATGTACAATCATTTCTTCATCAGGACAAAAGTATTGATGATCAGCAGAGAAATGCACTTCAGGCATAAGTCCTGGGTTTACAAGTATGTAATTATCTTTTGTAATATTGTCGCTTCCATTATCATTAACAACTTCCAGACTCACACTAAATGTTCCATTTTCTTCATAAATAATATTTGGGTGTTGCTCTGTTGAGCTTGAGGGAGTTCCGCCTTCAAAAGTCCAGATCCAACTTTGAGGTACGCCTGTAGTTAAATCGGTAAACTGAATGGCACAGCCTGAAGGGATCTCTGTTTGATCTGCAACAAAATCAGCAGATAATATTCCTTGATACATAATGGTTTCCCATAATCCACGTCCATAGGTACTGGCACGAAGTCGGTCACCCGATGGTGTTTCAGGATCGTAAAAAATTTCTAATTCTGTAACTTGAGATGATAAAGGAAAGCCTTGGTTATATAAAACCCAATCATCGAGGCTGGGATCTTTGTAATAAATACCTGCTTGAGCTCCTACATATAATCCGTCAACGCTATTTTTGTAGAATACAATACTTCTCATAGGTATAGATGGAAGGCTACCACTGATATCGGTCCAGCTATCGCATAAATCGTCAGAATAATAAACACCATTTCCTCTGGCCATAAAAATACGATCTTCGTTATTTGGATCTGTAGCAATTGATCTTACATCTCCACTACCTGGTAGACCACTTAATTGTGTAAAATTTGGATTGTCAGCATTGGCATCTTTACATAGGTAAAGTGTACTTCCTTTTCCTACAAATAGTATATCAGCACTGGCATCACTTTGTGTTAACAGGCTGCAATTAGAACCATTAAAATCCGATATCTGAGTCCAAGATATTTGGCCAGTGACAGGAGTTTTTACATTATTGGTTCTCCAAACACCTTTCATGCCCACAAACATGGTATTGGCGTCTGCATGCGAAAGGGTGTAGGGTGTTACCCAAGCTCCTTGTTCACTAATGCCATTAACAATGCTACCTTGATTGTAGGCATTATTGTATATTCTATCAATAGCACCATAATAGTATTCACCATAAGAATAACTAGGGTCTTCCCAGTCTATTACACAATCCATTCCATCACCACCCATCACTGTTTTCCAACCATCGGGAGTTAATGTTGCAGTTCCGTTATCTTGATATCCATTAATAACTAATTCATTAACAGTTGCACTGCTTCCGAACTTATATATTTGCGAGATGGCTAATCCGCTGGTTATCTGTGTCCAGTCTTCGCCTAAATTATCAGTATAATGTATTCCGCCATCATTTCCATTGTATAATCTGTTGTTTAATGGGTTTATTTCATATACATGCATATCTGCATGCACTTCTTGAACACTACATCCGCCATACCAATGGGACTTGATAACCCAGTTTGAGCCAGCATTGGAAGAAACCCAAGTGTTTACTCCACCTACAAATATAAAATCAGCATCGTTAGGATCTACTGCAATATCCATATCATACCAGCCTTGTCCATTACCAGTGCTGCCATCACAAGAATAATCAAAAATATTGGGAGAAGTAGATTTCACAGTCCAACTGTCACCTGCATCTGTACTTTCGCTTAAACTACCAAAAACACTACTGACTGATAAAAGAACATATACTCTTTCCGGATCAGCTGGGCTTACTGCAATAGCTCCTCTACTGCCACCAGGTAAACCGCTGCTGCTATTGGTAAAGCTATCGCCATTATCGGTACTTTTATAAAAGTTATTAGAAGTAATAGTGTAAACAATATCTGCATTGTCAGGTTTAAATAAAATGTCTTTAAAGTTTCCACTTTGGCTTAGGGTCCAGTTATCACCCAAATCAGTAGATTTATAAACACCACCATTGGTTGCAGCTAAGATAATATTAGTGTTATCAGGATCTTGAATCATACGACCAACAGTAAGATTGCCCATGCCATTATTTGAACTTTCCCAAGAACTACCACCATCAGTACTTTTGAATACGCCCATTCCATCAGAATCACCGGCATCTCTATCACCTGTTCCTATTAATATAATATCAGGGTTATCAGCATTAATAATAATACTCGAAACACCCAAGGTAGCTTGATTATCGGTAAGGACTTCCCAGGAATTTCCACCTTCAGTAGATTTCCATAAACCACCCTGAGGAGCTCCTATAAAAATGATATCAACATCGGTTGGGTGAAAGGCAATAGAATTAATACGACCCAAACCATTGGCTTGGCCTGTTCCGGTATTTTGTGGCAAATTTATGGGGCCTAAGTTTATCCAATCTGCATCAGATTTTGAGCTTCTTTGAGACTGGAACTGCATAATTTCTTTATACATTTGATCGGTAGGTAAACGAAAACCTTTCTCGTCAATTTTAAACTGCATATTGTATTCCCAGCGCTTAAATTGTTTCCAACCTGAGCTTTTACCTGGTGTTTTACCTTCCCAGAAAGTATTAAATGCGCTTTGTACATCATAAAAATTTGCACTTTGGTCTTGCATCATTTCTATCCAATAGGGATAGTTTGCGGTGTCGTTTTTTTGATTGCTTTGTGCCTGTAAACTTCCTGCTAACAAGAAGATAGTGGCTAAGGTTAATATAAGTTTGTTCATGTGAATGGATTTTATAAGATAAAAAGTATTTTTTTAAATTGTATAAGAATGAAGGCAAAAATAATCAAAATAGTTGTCGACTTATAATTTTTGCAGAGGATAATTATTTTTTACTAAAAAGATAGGGTAATTATTATTTTCACTTTATAGAAAAAGCAGGCTTTGTGGATATTCCAAAGCTTGCTTTTTAGCGTAAAGATTTTCCCCTAGTTATTCAATAATAATTTTTTCTTGTTTTACCATTCCACCAGTTTCAATGCTTATTAAATAAACGCCATTTTCTATTTCTGATACATCAAACTGATTTTCTTGTATTTGTTTTTCAAAAATTAATTTTCCTGTCAGATCAAATAGTTTAATATTGGCTTTTTCATTATTTAAACCCGTAATTGTAATGAGGTTTCTTGCAGGATTTGGTGATATTGAAATTTGCTCTATATTTAATAGTTGTAGTCCTGGGCATATGTATGAGGTTATATAATCTTCTTTTGTTATGCTGGCTTGTTGTGTGCCACCATATACCGTTAGGCTAACGTCATAAGTTCCGGGTGTAGTAAAAAATACAGTTGGGTTTTGATTGCTTGATGTTTCTGGGCTACCTCCTTCAAAATACCATTCCCAAGCATTAATATTTCCAACAGAAAGATCTGTAAAATGTACAGGTTCCCAATTGCAAAATTCAACCACATCGGCTTCAAAATCAGCTATTAATAGAGGTGAAGCTTTTCTTTTCAACATACCTTGAGAGCCACATAAAAATCCAGTATTATTGGTGGTAAATTTAATCTTATAGATATGTGAACTCTCGGATCCATTATCTTCCACTTCCCAGGAAGAGCCTCCGTTAGTAGTTTTATATATATCAGCATCGGTACCACCAATATAAGAACTATCTGCATTAAAAACATAAACTCCTGAGAAATTATGATAACCTGTAGCAAAATTTCCCCAGTTGTCTCCTGCATCGGAGGTGTAGAAGATTTTTCCATCTTCGCCACCAACAACGCCAAAGTCACTATTGAAATCAACGCCCATAAAATACCGATTGTTTGTGCCAGAGTATATTTGCGTCCAATTGACTCCACCATCGGTTGATTTTGATATGCATTCGTTACCTCCAACTGCATAAAGTGTATTGGCATCGGCATAAGCAATATCTTGTACATTATGACCAACACCTGAAGAAAGCATCCAAAAATCACCACCATCTGAAGTATAGTAAATAGCAATGCCACTGCTGTTATGATTGGCAAAAGCAATGCCGTGATCTTCATCCCAGAATTCAATATCCATAAAATACCAATTATCGGAGCCTACATTAATTTCTGTCCAAGTAGCTCCGCCATCAGTGGTTTTTGCAAAATAATCGTTCCAACCGGCAATAAAACCTTTATCTGGAGTAACAAAGCAAACAGCTTCAATGCCATTGGTTCCAGGGCCTCCCATAATTTCAGTCCAGGTGTCACCTCCGTCTGTTGTCTTTATAACCACTCCTTCAGCATCATAAGTATATTGCATCCCTGCAGCATATCCTATTTCGTTTTGTCCTTTCGAAAAACTGATATCGAAAAGGATGTAATCTGTTCCACTATTTAGGACTTCCCAGCCTTGTGCCCATAGGCTTCCTATACCCAGAGTGCAAAAGGCAATTAATGTGAATAGTATCTTATTCATATTTAGGTTGTTATTGAATAATTAGTTTCTCAATTTGTTGACTTCTGTCAGAATATATAAGATTCACAAGATACAAACCTTTTTCGAAACCTTCTAAATTTACAGATATTGCAGACCTAGTGATTCGTTGTTTTAAAACAGATTGACCAGCAATATTATGGATTTCAAGTTCTGCAGAATTGAAGATTGAGAATAGTCATGTCTATATGGCTATTCTATTATTTGCTATGTGGATTGGTTTCAAATAAGTTCATTTGTTTCCCGTTTTATTTGGAGAATTAGATGATTTCAAATACATTACGGCACACAAAATCAGATCTGAAAATCCACAAGCCTGCCAAAGATTCATTTTTTTAGTGTATTAAAAATAAGTTTTTTTTAATTCAAATATACGCTATCAGAGCATTTATTTTTTTGACTTCTATTTAATTAAAAAAATGGTAACTAATTAGTGTAATGAAATGTAATATCGATAAGGGTTTACAATATTTCTTGTTTATTCTTT
>JAOZUW010000159.1 GCA_029938465.1 Bacteroidales bacterium
GCATGAACTTTATCGGCAATAGTATCAGGATTTTCGCCTGGTAGAATATCAACTCTTTTTTGAGCAATGATAGCCCCTTCATCATATTTATCATTTACATAATGAATAGTAATACCTGTTTGAACTTCTTTGGCTGCTGATACAGCTTGGTGCACAAAATCACCATACATTCCCTTACCACCATACTTTGGCAACAGTGCTGGATGAATATTAATGATTTTAGATGGATATTCCTGAATTAAAGAGCTGGGTACTAACCACATAAAACCAGCCAATACCAATAAATCAATTTTTCTGGTTTTTAGTTTTTCAATAACTTTAGCAGTTGAATAAAAATCGTTTCTGGAAAACACCATCACCTCTACACCTAGTGATTTTGCCCTATCAATTACCTTTGCAGTAGTATTATTAGTTAAAACAATATCCACAATTGCGGTATTATTATGCTCAAAATACTTGATTATATTCTCGGCATTACTCCCATTACCCGAAGCAAAAACAGCTATCTTCTTCATCTATCTTAATATACTATATTTTCCTGCAAAAATATTGAATTATCTTATAATAGTTGATAATAAGTCAAGAAAAAAACTGTTAGCTTATTAGTTAGGCCTAAATAAGGTATAAATAAACATTAAAAACACTAAAAACTGTCGAATATTCTAATTTATCGAATATTATTGTCGAATATTCGATATATTACTTCTTTGATAATCAGCTATATCCTTATTTTTACTTAATAAAAATGAACAAATATGTTGGTTTGTAAGTATGAAATTTTTTTCTTTGCATCTTGTTAAATCAAAAAAGGAGATAAACATGTCTGACACAAAAACGAAAGTTATTGACATCATCGTTGACAAATTGGGAGTAGACCCAAGCGAAGTTACACCAGAAGCCAATTTTACTAATGACTTAGGTGCTGACTCATTGGATACCGTTGAATTAATTATGGAGTTTGAAAAGGAATTCAATATTTCTATTCCAGATGATCAAGCTGAAAATATCCAAACTGTAGGAGAAGCTATCTCTTACATAGAAGAACACGCTCAATAAATTACATTTCTTTATGGAATTAAAACGAGTAGTGGTTACAGGCTTAGGTGCCGTTACTCCATTAGGTAATACTGTTCCCGAATTATGGGACGGCTTGCTTAATGGGGTTTCGGGCGCAGCCGATATAACCCGATTTGACGCTTCCAAATTTAAAACTCAATTTGCTTGTGAAGTAAAAGGTTTTAATCCTTTGGATTATTTTGATCGCAAAGAAGCAAGAAAATACGATTTATATGCTCAATTTGGTTTAGTAGCTGCAGCGCAAGCTGTTGAAGATGCTAACTTATTAGAAGAAAGCGTTAATAAAGATCGTGTTGGAGTAATATGGGCCTCAGGCATTGGAGGTCTAGAAACCTTTCAGAATGAGGTATCTAATTTTGCTACAGGAAATGGCACACCACGTTTTAATCCCTTTTTTATTCCAAAAATGATAGCGGATATCGCAGCTGGACATATTTCTATTAAACATGGTTTTAGAGGTCCTAATTTTGCAACAGTTTCTGCTTGTGCTTCATCAGCTAATGCTATGGCTGATGCGTATAATTACATTCGTTTAGGAAAAGCAGATGCTTTTGTTGTTGGTGGTTCTGAAGCTTCGGTAAATATTGCTGGAGTAGGAGGTTTTAACGCTATGCATGCTATTTCTACCAGAAATGACGATCCTAAGACAGCTTCCCGTCCATTTGACAAAGACCGCGATGGTTTTGTGATTGGTGAAGGAGGAGCTGGATTAATATTTGAAGAATATGAACACGCCATTGCCCGTGGCGCTACTATATATGCAGAAGTTGCAGGTGCCGGATTATCAGCCGATGCTTATCATATGACAAGCCCTCATCCTGAAGGAGAAGGCGCTATACTTAGTATGAAAGCTGCTCTCGATGATGCCGAATTACAAGTTACTGATATGGATCATATCAATACCCATGGTACATCTACTCCATTGGGCGATATTTCAGAACCAAAAGCAATTACTACTTTATATGGTGATCATGCACCCAGTATTAGTATAAATTCTACTAAATCAATGACTGGACACTTATTAGGTGCTGCAGGAGCTGTTGAAGCTATAGCTACTGTTTTGGCTGTTAAAAATGATGTGGTTCCTCCAACTATTAACCATTATGAAACTGATCCGGATGTTAATCCAATATTAGATTTTACATTTAATAAAGCTAAATACAGAACAGTAAATGTAGCTTTATCAAATACTTTTGGTTTTGGTGGTCATAATGCTTCTATTATCTTTAAAAAAATGCAATAATCCTTGATGGCAAATCCAATACATCGAGTTAAAATACAATTTTCAACTGATAAAGAAATTTATCAATCTATAAAAAATATTTTTGGGTTTTATCCTGAAAATATTTTTTTGTATAAACTGGCTTTACGTCATCGTTCGGTAGCTAAAGAAGTAGCCGGAGGAACTATGATGAGCAATGAAAGACTGGAATATTTGGGTGATGCCATTTTGGGGGCCATTGTTGCAGACTATCTCTTTATGAAATTTCCACTTAAAGATGAAGGCTTTCTTACAGATATGCGATCAAAAATAGTAAGCCGATCTAGCTTGAATAAGTTATCGCAAAAAATGGGGATTGACAAATTAGTGAAAGCCGATAAAGATAATAATAAACATTTCCGATCGATAAATGGTGATGCTTTTGAAGCTGTAATTGGTGCCTTATTTTTAGATAAAGGTTATGATTTTAGCAAAAAAATAATTATAAAAAGAATTATTGGTGTGCATTTCGACATCGACACCTTACAAGAAACCGAAATAAATTTCAAAAGTACTTTGTTAGAATATTGCCAAAAGCATAAATTAGAATTGGAATATAAAATGGTGAAAGAGTTAGGTGTTGGATATCGGAAACAATTTGAAGTTGAAGTTGTTGTAGATGGGAAAACGCTATCTTCTTCACGTGATTTTTCAATAAAAGGAGCCGAAAAACTAGCTGCTGAAAAAGCCTACATAAAGCTTATCCCTGAAGTACTATAATGATGTTAGCATAAGCTTATCAGGCTACCTATGGATTACATTGGCTTTACCCTATTTGTTTATAAAAAAGTAAATGAAATTTAAAATGTAACTAATCAGTATCAGAAGTTCAATGTTAATTATAGCTTTTCTCTGTGAAACTCAGTGTCTTCTTTGTGTTTCTCTGTGATATAGCTGTTACTCAAAGTTACTCAAAGAAGCACAAAGTGACACAAAGAATAAACAAGAAATATTGTAAACCCTTATCGATATTACATTTCATTACACTGATTAGTTACTCTAAAATAAGTAAAATTTCAATTTTCTATGATTTTCAAAGTTATAAAAACAGGTATTCCGAATTGTAATATGGATATTAGCACTAAATCTAATGCAAATATCCATTATCTATCTCATAAACATCATATTGAATAAGATTGTTTTTTTCTATAACAATTTTTAGTTGCTTTATATAGTCTTCTCCTCTTTCGCTGTAATTATGTAGATACTTGATAAGCTGATAAGCATCCTTATGCAAAACTCTCTGCTGACGAAAATCTTTATAGGGTCCGCGTGCAATAGTTAAAAAATAATCCTCTATAGATTCGGAAATACTTGAATATTTTTTTAAATATATTGGCTTTCCATTCCTATGATGCTTTGATTTTATTCGTTGATCTTTTTCATTAAAAGACCATATACCAAAAATATTATTTGCTTCTAAAAAAAAACGTGAAGTACCCCAACCACATTCAACAGCAGCTTGCGCCAGCACAATACTATTAGGGTGAGTATATAATTTATCATTAAGAGAATTAATATCTTTTGTTTTGTATTTTTTCTTCAAATCATATAAAAATCTCTTTTGTTTTGATGACCATTTAGTAGAATCTTTTTCCAAAAGAGCTCTTAGCTTTTTCTGAGTATAAACGTGTCTTGCCTTTGTTATTAATATACCAGGCAATATCAAATCAATGAATTTTTGTTTCTTTGTAGAGATAGAGAGCTCACTTAGTGATATTACATTCCTATAATCATAAGGTTTTACATATATGGAATCTAAAGGAACTATATCATCAACATTATCTATTGATCTACCTATGGTCTTTATGGCATCATTTTTACAAGCTGTTATTAAGAATAAAACGGAAAGCAAGACAAGTGTCTTTTGTATCATTATTGTCCGAAAAAAAGTGTTTACCATACCCACTAATCTACATAAATATCCTGATAATCTACATCTATATTTTTTGCTTCTTGAAAATCATAAAGAGTAGTTTTTCTTAGCTTATAATAATTAGACCAATATGTTTGCAAGGCGCTGATATAGCCAATTTTCGCCAAATTAGTTTCTCTTTGAGCAATATTAAGATCAGTCACTCCAATCTTACCAATAAGATATCGATTTTTTGAAACATAAAAGCTTTTTTGTGCTACCGTATCACTTTTTGCTGCAATATATAATTGGTTTTGCTGCATATTAAATTCTGCTACTTTTAAGAAAACATTTTGAGAGAAATCAGTCTTTTCCTGCTCCACGGAAGTTTTCACCAGCTCGGCATTACTTTGTGCCATTTTTACCTGTCCTTTTCTTTGTCCCCAATCTAGTATTGGAACACGAATACCAAGAGTTAACTCCTGCTGATCTAAAGGATTATGGTAAGCATCTTTAAGATAATCAGCACTTTTAGTCAATCCATATACAGCATAAAGATTAGCATTAAGACCATTTGATGTTTTGGCTCTGTTTACTTCGGCTTGTGCTTCAAGTAATCGTTTATCAAAATCTTTTTGAGTGGAACTATTTAACAATGCTTTCTTTAAGGCCAAATCCTTATCTACTTTAGCGTATGACCCTGATTTTGGGATAATAAGCTGTATATCAAAATCATCTTTAATACGCAAGAAAGATTTTAAACGAAAAATAGCATCTTCTAATTCTAAAGCGTTTCTTTCTAAAGCTGATTGTGATTTAAGCAAGCTCAGTTCCATTTGCAGCACATCATCTTCACCAATTTTTCCCATTTGATACCTACCTTCTGCAACCCGATAGAGTGTATCAAAATTGGATACATTTATTTCTGCAATTTTGTAGTTTTCTTGAGCAATAAGCAAATTGAAAAAATAATTGATAGCAGTTATAGAAACCTGCTCTACTGTTTCTAAATATCTTTTTTTGGCTATCTCATATTTCATGGGCGCTATTTTCTTGTCCCATTTATATTGGTTATACTGAAATAAAGGCTGATTAAACCCAACATTAATTGGAGTAGATAAATAACTATTCATAGAAGAAGTATCTGTATAATTCACCACCTGGCGCAAGCCCGATTGCACAAAAACATTACCACCGGTCCAATTAACAATTTGATTCAATTTTAAATTTCCTTCATAGGAAACATAGCTCTGACCCACATAACTTTCAATACCATCCGAAGGATTAGTAACACTTTTATAGGCTCTATTTATCGATGGGATCACACCCTCAAAACTTAATGACGGCAGCTGCCCGGCTTTATAATATCTATACTCCCAATAACTAGCTCGAAACTGATGGCGCGATTTTAAAGCATCAGGTGATTGTACTTTAGCAATTTGTATCACATCATCTAAACTAAGAATTTTATCTTGAGCTGGAAGTTGTAAGATAAAAACTAAAAATATTATAAGGCTTGCTATCTTCTTCATTTCTAAATCTTTAATCTATTTGTAAATCATCAAATTATTCGTGCCTCAGGCTGGTAACCGGATCCTGTATTGCTGCTTTCTTAGCTGGCATATAACCAAATATTACACCTATCCCTGCACTTACTCCAAAAGAAAGTACAATGGAAAACCAACTAATAATGGTCGGTATTTCTGTAAATTGAGTAATAAGCTGTGCTATCAGAATTCCAAATACAATTCCAATAATTCCTCCTGTTACTGATATGATGGTAGCTTCGGTTAAAAACTGAAAAACAACATCTTTTTGTGTGGCTCCAATAGCTCG
>JAOZUW010000048.1 GCA_029938465.1 Bacteroidales bacterium
AGCCCCAGAAGCTAATCCTTTTAACTCTTCTATAAAACTTGAAATTGTCATTTGCTTTTATTGTTATTGAACAATTTTTAATACCAGTAACAGATTATTATCCTACACTGCTTTTGCTTTAATAATTTCCAAAATTAATGAAGTTTATTTAAAACAAAAGTAAATAAATGATTTTAACGAAATCCCTGATAGAAACTTGAATTTTAATTAAGATTTATTCATAGACAAAACTGAATCAAACATTTAATACAAAAAAGATAACAAATACAAATGTAAAGTTTGTTATAGATATTGGCTTAACAAATCGTAAAAATTAAAGCGGAAAAAACATTACAATTTTTTAACCTAAAAAGCTTGCTATCAGGGCATTTTTTTTTGTATACTTGCCGAAAGATAAAAATAGACTCAATTGTGTAAATAATTGTTGCTATATCTACTATTGTTAGCATAAACAATAATCTTATTCTAGAAATATAAATTAAAAAATAGATATTATGAATCGTAATTTATTATTTGCTTTGCTTTTAGCCATAAGCCCAATGTTTTTAATGGCTCAAGCAGACGAATTAACAGTAACAAAGGCTGTCGCTTATGTAAAATCAGCACCTTTATCAGAAATTGCTGCAAAATTGAGCCCCGATAAGGTTGATGCCCTAGTTGTAGAGCAAGAAGTGCATAACGAATTAGATTTTGACAAGTGGCCCAATGAAGACCTTAAACAAGCTACTGAAAATGTACAAACAAAAAATGGCACAACAATAAGCCGTGGACCTCTAGTTGGGTTTGCTGGTCAAGGTGGGACAGGATATTATCCTCCAGATACTGACGGTGACGTTAGTGAAGATCACTTTGTACAAGTGGTTAACTCCAAGTATAATATATATGATAAAGAAGGGAATAAACTCTTAGGCCCTCTTAATCTTCAAAATTTGTGGAATTCTCTTCCTGGTGGCCCTTGGGGAAATTCAGGTGACCCTATTGCTCTTTATGATGAAGAAGCACAAAGATGGGTTATCACCCAATTTGCTCCACGTAATAACACCAGTAATTATGAACTTTTTGCTATATCTGAAACCAGCGATCCTTTAGGATCTTATCATTTATATGCTTTTGAATTTGGTGTTTATTTTAACGATTATCCTAAAATAGGTGTTTGGAACGATGGTTATTATGCTACTTACAATCTATTCTCTAACAACTATAACCCAAGTTTTATAGGTTCAAAAATCACAGCTGTAGAAAGAGAAAAAATGTTAGTTGGCGACCCTGATGCTGCAATGATAGAATTCTTAAAGTACAATTATTACGCCACTATGCCTGCAGATATTGATGGGGAAAATTTACCTGAAGAAGGTGCTGCTTGTCCTGTGATGTTTATCAATAGTCAGAAGAAAATAGAATTATGGGATTTTAGTGCTGATTGGGAGACTCCTAGTAATTCAACCTTATCATTAGGTGTTACTTTAACTCCTACTACTTTTATTAAATATAATGCTCTGGTTCCTCAACCTAACGGTAACGGTTTAGATGCTCTTGGAAATATGATCATGAACCGTTTGGCTTATAGAAAATTTGACGATCACGAATCTATGGTTGTAAATCATACTGTTAAGGTAAACACTACCAAAGCAGGTATTAGATGGTATGAAATGCGCAGACCAGATGCCAGTGAAAATTGGTCACTATATCAAGAAGGAACTTATGGTCCTAATGATGGAAATTACCGTTGGATGGGCTCAGCAGCTATTAATGCTCATGGCGATATTGCTATTGCTTACTCTGTTTCAAATAACACAGACGTACATCCTTCTATCCGTTATACTGGTCGAAAAGCAGATGATCCATTAGGACAAATGACTGTTGAAGAAGTAGAACTTAAAACAGGAACCACCTCTCAATCTAACTATAACCGTTGGGGTGATTACTCATGCTTAAATGTAGATCCTGCCAATGATACTGTTTTTTGGTTTACAACAGAATACAATGGTTGGAAAACTTGGATTTCTTCTTTTGATTTAGGCGAGATATCCGGCCCTAGTTGTGATGCTGGTGTTGATGGTTATATATGTGTTAATGATCAATTCCATACTGATGGAAGTGGAGTTGCTTATGCAGAAGCTCTTTGGACTAGTGATGGTGACGGTTTCTTTTCACCTGACAATTTAATTGACAACTCAAAATATATCAGAGGAAATGAAGATATTGCTAATGGTGGATGTACATTAACATTAACAGTTACAGGTTATGATGGTGAAACTACAGCTAGCGACGATATGTATTTAAATATTGTTAATGATCCAGTATGTGATGCAGGTGATGATGCTGATATCAACTATACTCAATCATACACTTTACAAGGAGCTTCTACATTCCCTGGAGATGTTACTTGGACTACAAGTGGTGATGGAACCTTTAGTGATGTAAATATTTTAGAACCTATTTACACTCCAGGTTCTGGTGATATAGCTGATGGTGGTGCAACTCTTAATCTTCATGTTGAACCTATTAATCCTTGTGAAGAATCTGATGACGATGATATGTATTTAGGTATTATCACCGGTGTAAATAGTATAGAGAACAATCCTGGTTTATCTATTTACCCTAATCCAACCAATGATATATTTACTTTAAGTGTAGATAGATTGAATGGCGGTGAGAAATTTACTTTTATGGTTTACACTAGCTATGGTAAAGAAGTTTATCGTCAGGTTGTTACAGCTAAAAGCAATACTTATGAAAGAGTGATTGATTTATCTGATTTTACTGCTGCTATTTATTTTGTTAAAGTAGAAACTGAAAAAGGAACTACTACAATGAAAGTTGTAAAGAAATAAGTCATTTCAAAATATAATAAGAAAGCCGTTAAGCAATTAGCGGCTTTTTTTATTGGAATTAGTCCCAACTTAAAAACAACAACTTAATTAGTTTAAATCAATTTGATAGCTGAGGAGAAAAATATAATTCATTTGGGGTTGGCTTCCATATATTTCTTTTTCTAGACGATACGAAACTACTAGATCTGACCATTTACTCACCGGTATCTTAGCTCCAAGTGTCCATCGCAATTGAGTACTTAAAAACTGATATCTTCCGCTTAATCCCCAATAATGCTCAAAAGAAAAAGCCGGCTGAATTTTACTTTTTCTAATATTATAACTTATATCAAATCGGCTTCTAAGAGTTTGCTCATCAAATCTTTGGTTATAATCACTCAAATACCATTGATGTTGGTATCTTTCGCGGATACTTAAACGAAATCTACCCCATTTCTTAAAACGATAATAGACATCAATATTAGCGCGATGAATAGATGTTTTTCCTATGCGATAATAATCAATAAATCGATATTTAGCTCCTATCGACCAACGTTTGTTGAGCTCATACTTTCCACCCAAGTCGGCATAATACTGTTTAAGTAGTGTTGTATTCTCACGACTTCTCAAACCCACTTCAGCATTCAAACGAATTTTCTTATTTATTTTATATTGAGCAGATACATCCCCCCAAATCTGAAAATCATTTTCTTGAGCTCTAGCGTTAACACCATACAATACCATCAGCGCTATAAAAACAAACTGCTTTAGTTGAGTTTTTAATATAGATTCACTAAAAATCATAATGTTACTTGATGTATATCACTTGGCATAATGCATTTTCTAAGGTCTATGAATCATCTTCCTCCGCAATATGACCTCCTTGATTTGGAGCATAGAAAAAAATTCTTAATTTGGCTACATCACGTAAAAAATCTATACTTCCAATTTCTACTCTATGAATATCCAAACCTGTTCTTTCACGTAGGTCTGCCATTAACTCCTTAGATTTCTCAGGCTTTATTAGCTCAATCTTTTCATAATTGATAGTCTTTGAAATATCTTGCTTTGCAAGCCATACTTTTTCTAATATAAAGGTAACCAATACGATGATAAAATTCACAAGTATTACCTCAAGTATGCTAAGCTTTTCATTGGTAATAGAATTTATCACTGCTATTCCGATAACCACAAAAAGATAAGTCATTTCTTTTGTAGGAATAGGATTTGTACGGTAACGAATAATGCCAAAAATAGCAAACATACCAAAAGCAAAGCCCATTTCTATCTGTGCATCACTCAATAAATACACTAAAAAGAAAACTACAATACTCATCAACATAAAAGTGAAAAAATAGTCCTTTCGACGAGTTACAGGATAATAAATATACCTTACAACCACTAAAGTGACTATCAGGTTGAGAATTATTCTAATCATTAGTTCGACAAAATGCGAATCGATATTTATAAGATTATTAAGTAAAATCATGTGTGTTATTTTCTAATATTTTATCCAGTTGACGAAATCTATTTTTAAATCTATTGTATTTCAGGTCTTTATGAAACATATACATTCCAGTTACAAACTTACTGAAACTTGATGGATATATGGCTTTGTTTTTTAGAATTCTTTGAAGGGCAGATGCCCTGTTGTTTCTTTCGGACTTTATCTCTAAAACTACCAAATCATCAAGAAAACGATACTTGTCGTTTCCATTGCTAAAGCCCAAATTTACATCAATACTCACTCTTTCGTTATATTGTTTGTTTACCAACATCATTCTACTGAATTTATTATTCAGTATATTTTTTAGTTTATGAGGTTCAAATGAGGAATATTGTTTAATAAAATGCAGTGCTTCTGATTCATCACCATTTTCTAGCATTCTATATTTTTTTGTTTTTCCTTTATTATTTTTAAATTTTACTTCCAAAAAACGCTCTTGGGTCAGCAGGTACTTCCTTTTCCTAATCTTATATCTATTCAATTTTCCATTCTGATGCCAATTAAGCATTTGAAAACTAGCTGTGTCATAATAACAGCTTTCGTATGGCATTATACGCTCACCTCGAATCTCTAGAATAGAGTAATTCTCCCATATAGCCTTTAAAATGGCCGATAACTGACGTTCATGAAAATAAAACTTGGTATCTACCCTATCCATCAATCCTACTTTATTAACATCCTCCAAGCTAATAATAGGCATTTTATTAATGATATCTAAAGCTTCTTTTTCCAAACCTATTTAATTATTTCAATTCTACCAATATTTACCGTCTGTCTATTTGCTGTTATTTCAGCTATTTTTATTATTGGAACCTCATCTTGAGGATCTTGTTGATTGGCATCTCTGCTATACACATATACTTCATAATCTCCTATGGGTAAGGAGTTAAATACAAAACCACCATCATAAAAGGTTCGTTGGCGTTCAAAGTAATAATCATCAGCTTTACGTGCTATATAAACATATTCATTTCTAATATAAAAACTATCTTTAAGAATAGTCATCTCAGAATTCCAATCATAGGCAAATACTTTTCCTTTTATAGTAGAGGAGCCTTCGTAATTACTCACCTGATCATAAATATCAATTGTTTCGAGCTGAATTTCTTTCCCATTTTTATTTATCTCAACGCTCTTAATTATTGCAGTATGACCACTTGCTGACTGTCCCAAAGTGTCATCGGAATACACAAAGATTCGATAATCACCTTTTCTTAAGTATTTAAATTTATAACTCCCATCATATTGTGTAGATGTTTTATCACTATAAAATTCATTATCACCATAAATAATATATACATCTATCTCTTCTCCAGGGAATTCAGCATAAGTAGTATCAAAATTATCACTACACAAATGCACATTTATTTTTCCATAAATGCTAGAGGTCCCTCCTTCTCCCTCATGTTTAGTGCATGAAGAAATAAACAATAAGAAAGAAGTGATGACTAAGAATTGAATAATATGTCGCATTATCATTTGTTTAATTAGAGATAAAGCAAAAATAGTAAAATTCGTAGCATTCATTAACAAAGCCCCTACAATAATTGTATAATTATTATTAAAGAACAGTTTCCCTTGGCGGGAAATCCTGTTTCTTAACTAAAATAATATTGCTTTAATGTGTAATAACTATTTTTCCAACATAGTTTTGTTTATCACTTTCTAAACTGATATAATAAATACCATCAAGCAAATAGGAAAGATCCAGTTTGATTATATTCTGATCTACCCTATCCTGTGCAACAATTTTTCCATCAAAACTAAATATTTTATAGTGACCATAAACTCTCTTATTCTTTAATAATGAAATATGAATATTCTTTCCATTACTAGGATTTGGTACTATGGTCAATTGATGACCTCCATTTAACTCATAAGTTGATGAATTATCACAAGAAAAGTCAAATTCTTCCAAATCGAAAAAATTCATGATATTTTCTCGCATATAACAAGGTCGATGCTGAGCAAAATAAATCATCTTTTCAACTTGCTCATTCCAACTGCTCATATCTTCTGGATAAAACCATCTTTCAATTTGTTCTGCCATTTCCGGTTCAAAAAGAATTTTATACTTATTTATACTATCTATTACACTTTCTGAATTAAATGTTGTGTTTAAATGAAAAGCAAATCGGCTGATAAATTCTTCTTTAAAGTCATCATTTTCAAGCAGCCTCTTGAAAAAATAATTAGAACAATCGCAATAGGGCCATTCATCACCATCATTGGTAGCATGCTCCATGGAAGGTGTATCATAAGAAGCATCATCAAAAAAATCAAATGAAAGATCTAAATCATATATCAAATACCTCCACTTAGAGTCCGAAGCGGTTGTTTTCCATAACCTATGATTATTACAAGGCCAATCATAATTGGCATAAAATATTTCTGCTATTTCGTAGTCAATGAAGTTTTGGATGTCTAAGTACGTTTTTACATAATTATAGTGTTCAGATAAAGAAATATCATTATTGACTAAATAATCTGATAATTCAAAATAATCTTCATTTGAGCCTACATCTTCATATCCACAAGCACCTAAAATAATAATACTATCCTGATCAATATCATACTGATAATCAAAATAATATTCATCATATTTTTCTCGCATATTGTGTATGCCCCAATATTCTCCATTTATAAATACTACCGATGGACTAAAACGTTGATATTCAAAATTCATAGGTCTCAAAATATTCTGAAGAACAGCATCTCTAAAATGAGTATATAAAAAATCGTTACCAGAACTTCTAAAAACTAGCCGTTTGTATTTATCCGAAAGTGCATCAGGGAAAATGGGATATTCAATATTCTTTAAGCCATATTCTTTTCTAAAATACACACCAAAAGACTTTTGAGGGAAAGCTGTACTTCCCCAGCCACGCATTCGCATTCCTGCATTGGTTTCAAATGCCAATTCTCCATTATTTTCAAAAAAGCTAATATGAATATTTCGCTCCCATTCTCTTCCTCTCCTATGATAATTTCCAACAGGAACCCATGACCATCCTTCTTCTTCGAATGTTACTCCAGGAATATAAATGCCAGTATCATATTGAAATAGATTTAAGCTATCAGTAATGATAGATATGAGTGAAAAAGTATAACGATTCGGTATTTCTTCATCCACAAAAAAAGTTCTGTTAGCTATTTCAGACAAGATTGTATCATCGTTAAAGCTCGCAAAGCGGAGTACATTAGCCTTATATACGGTATCGGGTTCCTGCCATATATACTCATCTAACTGCCAAGGACCTTCAAGTGGAGTAGTTGGGATATTGCTAATGTTATTTGGAGCTCCACTAATATTATCCATTACAATAGCTTGTGTATATAAAGTGCTGTTTACATTTGGAATTTCTCCATTTAAGGTATATCGAATTTGAATATCTTCATTGGAAGGAATGAGGTTTAACTCGAATTCGTTTGCATAAAAACCAGAGGTATGAGAACAATATACTGCATTAGATTCTGCATTAGAATAAGCGGGTGTTGGATGAGAAATAATCAACATTTCTGTTTCTCCATCTCTTATCCTTCCGTAGGATTGGTCTGTAGGAACATAAATAGCTTGTACTAATGAAGCAATCTCTCCCTGAGGATCAGAAAAAAGTAAAGTTTCTCCAGATTGAGAAATTTTAAAATTGGCATGCAACTCTCCAGGGTAGATATCCTCTTTATTTGATGCAAATACCAATACAAACTCCTGAGGCAATATTTCTACCCATGGAAAAATCCATTTATCAGGTAAGTCTTCCTCATCAGAAAGCATATATCCTTCAAGATTTATAAGCTCATCACTTGCATTATAAATTTCAATCCAATCAGAATAGTCACCATCAGAATCCTGTATCCCTGTTTCATTTGAAGACACAAACTCATTTATCACTATTTCTTGTGAGAAGCCCTGTTGAAAAACCAGCAATACTACTACGAAAATCACAAAATATTTCATGCTAAGTATAATAATTAATGACAAGTATTTACTCACAAACAAAGGTATCTAATTTCTATCATCTAACAATAAAACATTGATTCTAAATTTATTCTATATACAGATCGAATATGTTAGTATTTTATCTATTTTTGCAAACTTTTTCGACAGAAGTTAAAGTTTAAATACAACTAAGATGATAACAGTAGCAGATTTAAGGATACAGTTTGGTAAGCGAGTACTATTTCAGGAAGTGAATATGAAATTTACATCAGGAAATTGCTATGGAGTAATTGGTGCAAATGGAGCAGGTAAATCCACATTATTAAAAGCCATATCTGGTGAATTAGAATCCACAGCGGGACATATCAGCTTAGGCTCTGGAGAGCGTCTATCGGTACTAAGTCAAGATCACTACGCCTTTGATGAATATAGTGTGCTAAATGCTGTAATGAAAGGTCATGCTGAGCTTTGGAATATTATGGAAGCTAAGGATGCCATCTATGCTAAAGAAGATTTTTCAGATGCTGACGGTATAAAAGCTGCAGAATTGGAAGAACAATTTGCAGATATGGATGGTTGGAATGCCGAAAGCGATGCAGCCTCATTATTAAGCGACTTAGGCATTAAAGAAGATCTACACTATTCATTTATGAAGGATCTAAGCGGTAAGCAAAAAGTTAGAGTACTATTAGCTCAAGCTCTTTTTGGGAAACCAGATAACCTTCTGCTCGATGAGCCTACAAACGATTTAGATTTGGAAACAGTTACTTGGTTAGAGAATTATTTAGCTAATTATGAAAATACTGTTTTGGTGGTTTCTCACGACCGTCACTTTTTAGATGCCATAAGTACACATACCGTTGATATTGACTTTGGAAAAGTTCAGATATATGCCGGCAACTATAGCTTCTGGTATCAAAGTAGCCAATTGGCTTTAAAACAGCAGCAAATGCAGAATAAAAAATCTGAAGATAAAAGAAAAGAACTTCAAGAATTTATTTCTCGTTTTAGTGCCAACGTTAAAAAATCGAAACAAGCCACCAGCCGAAAAAAGATGCTGGAAAAACTTAATATTGAAGATATTTCTCCTTCAACGCGAAAATATCCGGGAATTATTTTTACACCTGAACGCGAAGCTGGTGATAAAATATTAGAAGTGAGCGGATTAACAGCAATAAGCAAGGATGGAACGCTACTCTTTAAAGATGTTGATTTTTATGCCAACAAAGGAGATAAAATCATCTTTTTGTCTCGTGACCCCAGAGCTATGACCGCTTTTTTTGAAATTATCAATAATAAAAAAGAAGCTGATGGAGGAACTTTTGAATGGGGTCAAACTATCACCTCAGCATATTTACCTGTAGATAATTCTCCGTTTTTTCGTAGTGAATTAAGTCTTTTTGATTGGCTCTGTCAGTTTACAACCGATACTACTGATCTATATATCCGTGGTTATTTAGGTAAAATGCTTTTTGCTGGTGAAGATGTACATAAAAAAGTAAATATATTATCAGGTGGTGAAAAAATGCGTTGCATGATCTCAAAAATGATGCTTATAGATGCCAATGCTCTTGTTTTAGACACCCCTACCAACCACTTGGACTTAGAATCTATTCAAGCCTTTAACAATAACCTTAGTAAATTTCCTGGCAATGTATTTATGTCATCTCATGACCATGAATTTATACAAACGGTTAGCAATAGAATTATTGAACTCACACCCAATGGTATTATTGACAAACTGATGGACTATGATGATTATATTGTAGATGAAAAAATACAAGCCCAACGAGATCGGATGTATTCAGAGTAAGTAATTAACTAAACCACTATGGACAGGAAGTACCATAGGTTTATTTTACGAATAAAATTCGTTTCTATTTTAATCCTAACTGGGTTAGAAGTCAGAAATTCTAGCTTTAGACCTCCAACTTCAAACCAAAAATTTGTAAAACTGAAAGTCTTGGGCTAAAAGTGCCTTGTTTTGACTAACGATTAAGATCAATAAATAATTACTTATCTTTACAAAAATCAAAATCTCTGGTGCAAATGAAAAATATCATTACATTACTATTATTAATAAGCTCATTCAGTGTATTTTCTCAAATTGAGGTATCACCAATGGTTGGATATTTCTTTGG
Source organism: Bacteroidales bacterium (assembly GCA_029938465.1). Classification (GTDB taxonomy): domain Bacteria; phylum Bacteroidota; class Bacteroidia; order Bacteroidales; family UBA12170; genus UBA12170. The sequence continues at coordinate 10,402 of JAOZUW010000048.1, forward strand.
TGGAAGGTCACAATTTTATGAAGGTGATATAAAAATTCAAGACAATATTGATTATGGTATTCATTTAGCTTTTGAAATGGGAGCTTATTCTGGAGCAGAATTATCATATACTACCAGCCCCTCTGAAGCAGAGTGGCATCCCAATTTTAATTATTCTGAAGAATATCCTGCAAGAGGTTTTGATCTTAACACCCACTTATTCTTACTTGGAGGTTATAAAGGAATGGAATTAGCTAATGATCAGATCATTGGATTTGTGAATTTTAAAGGTGGGGCCATATTATACCATCCTGGTGAAGGAAATATAGCTGATGTTTGGCGCTTTTTAATTAGTGCTGGGGGCGGTATAAAATTCTTTATTAATGATAGAATTGGTATTAGATTACAAGCAAATATGTATATGCCTCTATATTTTGGCGGGGCAGGCATTTATTGTGGAATTGGTTCAGGTGGTAGTAATTGCGGAGCAAGTTTAAGTGGTACTGCGGTAATTTTTCAAGGAGATATTACTGGAGGCTTAGTTTTTAAACTGGGATATTAACTAAATTAAATATTTTCTTTCTCTTTTTGATATCAAAATATCTTTAATATCATCATTATCTATTTTATATACACCATAAAAAGTTTTTCGTGTTACCATTAAAAAGAATAGACATATTATTTTTCACCTATTTATCTATTAGCACTTTACTAATATTTATTAGCTGGAATTCTTTAAATAACTCTTGGCAGCTTATTTTAATTCGTATACTTATTGTTTTAAGTGTTATTGGTATTATCTATCTGGATTCAAAGAAAAAACAAGCATTCATATATTTTCTCCGACAAATATACCCTGTTATTTTTAGTGGCTATTTTTATTCAGAAACCGTATTTTATAATAAAATCATTTTTAATAATCTTGATTCCTATTTAGTTGATATTGAGTACTGGCTCTTTAATATGCAAGCTAGTCTTGAGTTTGCAGCTTACTTTTCAAATAAGCTCTTCAGCGAACTTATGTATTTCAGCTATTTTTCTTTCTATTTACTTATTTTGGGTTTTACCCTAACAATATTTTTTAAAAAGAAAGTGCTTTTCGAAAAAGCTATTTTTCAATTAAGTGCTTCTCTTTATATTTTTTACTTTATTTTTAGTTTTATTCCTTCTGCTGGACCACAATTCTATTTTTCATACCCTGATAATATATTACCCCAGGCCTATTTCTTTGATCATATTATGCACTTTATTCAACGTACTGCTGAGCAACCAACTGGTGCCTTCCCAAGTTCTCACGTAGGCATTTCATTGATTATATTATTGATATCTAGAAATATAGCACCATTATTCTATAAAATATTTTGGCCCATTGTAATTCTAATTTTATTCTCAACTGTATATATAAAAGCACATTATGTAATAGATGTAATTGGAGGTATTATCATTGCACCATTTATTTTATATTTGTCCAATATTTTATACCAAATTCTTAATAAGAAGAATCTCTACCCTTATGATAAAACTGAGAGAAGTAAAAAATAAAAAAGATTTAAAAAGCTTTATTCACTTGCCATTTTCTGTTCACAAAGATCATAAGGAATGGCTTCCACCATTAATAGCAGATGAATGGAAAGTTTTTGATAAAACAAAGAATCATTCCTTTGAACATTGTGATACTATTTTACTTTTAGCAGAAGAAAACCAAAAAGTAGTTGGGCGAATAATGGGTATTATTAATCATAAGTATAATAAGGGGAATAATGAAAACAATGTTCGATTTTGTTTTGCCGAATGTTATGAAGACGCACAAGTTTATAATACATTAATACAGTCTGTTGAAGATTGGGGGAAGAAGAAAGGAATGGATAATATGGTGGGGCCAATCGGTTTCTCTGATAAAGATCCACAAGGATACTTGATTGAGGGATTTGATGATCCTATGTCGGTAATGGTAACCAATAGCAGTTTTAAATATATGGTTGATTTTACTCAACAAAATGGATTTAAAAAGAAACTAGATTTATTTCAATATCGTACTACGATTCCCAAAGAAATTCCAACATTTTATAAGCTAGTAGCCGAAAGGCTATTAAAAAAAGGATTCAAACTAATAGAGTTTAAAAAGACCAAAGAAGTTAGACCTTATGTAAAACCTGTTTTTGATCTCATAAATGATTCTTATAAAGACATATACGGTTTTGCACCATTACTTGAGAGAGAATCAAAAGAGTTTTCTGAGCGTTTTTTACCATTACTAAAACCTGAATATATCAAAGCAGTCCTAGATCAAGAAGATAATCTTGTTGCTTTTGTAATTGCCATGCCCGATATAAGTGAAGGATTTAGAAAAGCCAATGGCAAATTATTCCCTTTTGGCTTTATTCATCTCTTGCGATCTTTCAAAACAGCAACTCAGCTTAATTTATTACTTGGTAGCGTTAAAGAAAGTTTTCGTAATTCAGGAATTGATGCTTTATTGGCTGTTGGCTTATTTGAATCGGCAAAAAAAGGAAATTTGGAGATCTTAGACAGTCATGTCATTATGGAAGAAAACACAAAAATGCGTGCTTTAATGGAAAGACTAGATGCCACTGTTTACAAAAAGTATCGAATTTTTGAGAAAGAATTATAAAACTTAGCTTTTACTTGAAGAAAATCCTAATTACTCTCAATCACCTGTCCTGCTTCACCATACAAATCTATTTCGCCCTCTAATAATATAGCAATAACTGTAACATCCTTATCTTGTACTTTATCAGGTAAATCGATATAGAGTAAGCCCGGCACATTACTCCAATAGGCCTTTCCCATTACTTTATAAGATAGTTTTGTACCATTACCTACTACCCAAATGCGGTTCACTTTATTTTTTAATCCTTTGATTAATAAAGGACCATTGGGCTTATTATCTACATATAAATACAGAATTTTTTTATCTTTTGATAAGGCAGTATAACCATTAAAATGACTACAAGGAATACCTGCTCTTGTTCCATAAATTGCTGTTTGATGCTTTTTTGTCCAACGACCTAAATCTTTTAAGATTGCTATTTGTTCTTCGGGAATAGTTCCATCAGGTTTTGGTCCAATATCAAGCAGCAAATTTCCACCCATACTAATACAATCCACAAAAATTCTGATGATCTGATTTGCAGACTTATAATTCTGATCATTGGCCTGATATCCCCAGGAATCGTTCATGGTCATACACAATTCCCAATAATTATCTTTTGGTTTTGTAATAGGCACACCCTGCTCAGGAGTAGAATAATCACCATAAGCCTGCAAGCGTGAGTTTATAATTGTATGAGGATTTTTCTCCAATAATAAAGCTCTAATTTCTTTGGCTTTCCATTTTTCAGCACTTTGTTCCCAATCGCCATCGAACCAATATAAATCTGGATGATATTCACTGATTTCCTTTAATTGACCAAAATTAAATTCAGTAAACTTCTCCCATCGTTTTGGATCATCTTCGTATCGTTTTTTATTTCTTAAAAAATTGGGGTAATCAGGTGCCGACCAATCCAATAGCGAATAATACAAACCTAATTTCAAGCCCTCTGCACGCACAGCCTCTACAAAAGGAGTTAGCAAGTCACGCTTAGCTTTGGTTTTCTTTACTACATTCAAATCACTTTGTTTGCTGTCCCATAAAGCCATTCCATCATGATGTTTGCTGGTAATAACTGTATATTTCGCACCGCTTTGTTTAATCAGCTCAGCCCAATATTCCGGATCGTAGTTTTTGGCTGTAAAACCTTCCGACTGTTTCATATATTCATCGTATGGAATATAACCATTAAAAAACGACCAGGATTCATCAATACCTTTGACACTATATATGCCCCAATGAATAAAAATACCCAATTTGGCATCTTTAAACCAAGCCAATCGCTCTTCTTTTGGGATTTCTGTTTCTTGGGCTTTTATTTGTGTAAAGCCAAAAAGTATTAATAGAACTATGAGAATATATTTTGTTTTTATCATATCATTCTGTCTTTTTATAAAATACCTTATCTTCTATTTTTTATTGGAATCTTCTAGCAATTTCATATTTCCCACAATAACACCTGAAATATTCCAGGCACTAAAACTACTACCATCACTTTCACCTTGATCAATAACCACTTCAATACTATGTTCTCCAACAGCGATTTGATTTAAGGGAATACGATATGGAGGCGTTAAAGTTGCAGGACACCAATTGGAACGACTTAAATCGCTAGAAGAAAGACCGTTACTAAAGTTTCCACTGGCAGGATTGGATAAACGATAAGTTCCGCAATCCGTGCGCCAGGGTACCACACTATAAACCAATTCCCCATCGATAAATACCTGGTTAAGCTTAGGATTAAACTCATCACCTCCACCCCATCCACCGTGGCCAGTACTGGTAAATAACAAGGTGAGATCTTCAATATTTTCAGGAATACTAAAAGTAGCTTTTAAGGTATCATTGCCAAACAAACGTCCATAATTTTGCCCCAACATCTCCATAGAATTGATCGTATAAAATAATGGATTTACATATTTGGTTTTTACTTTGTCTTTACTCCATGGTGGATAAAACTGCAGATCCAGACTTACATAATGACCACCATTATCGTAATTCCCAATCAAAACACCAATCCATATTTCTTCATCATCATTAGGAATCAAATTGGTTATTTCTTGCTTATAAACCACGGAATCTTGCCATTTATAATTATTTATAGGGCGTTGGTTATTAAAATGTGAGACTCCAAAAGAAGTAAAGAAACGCATCAACTCTACAGGCACTTCATAATCTTGTGTACTGATCAGACCTTGGTATTCATCGCCATTATTATCCATAAAAACAGGTAATTGTTCTAAGCCATTTATATAAGCATCTAAAATAGTGATGTCCTTTTTAGCTGATATGGTAAACAAACTACCTGTACGATCGTAGGCATCGCCATTAGACCAATTGGTGAGTTTTGCAAATACCTGTGCTCCATTATGACTTAAGTCAGGTAGTTTTATTTTTTTCATAATTACAGTACCGCCTGCAAAACGATAAACAACATTATTTTGATCTGGATCTGGATTAACAATAGTATCGCCCCAATTTATCTGTTGCTTATCAAAAATATTTAAAGTGGTATAACGCGACTCTATCTGCAACTCCCTGTACTCAGCTTTGCTAATCTCTTTTGCCTCATCAAAAGGATAATCTAAGTCAGTATCTTCTGAAAGATTATGGATTTTTGTTGCTATCAGTGTTCGGCCTCCATTAATACTTACTTTTAATACCAAGCTATTTTTAGGTCCATAAGCTCTGTATGGCGATCCTTTTGCTTTTGGTTTTTCGCTATACCAAACTTCTATGGTGTTTGAAAAGGCAGAGTAAGTAGCTTTTTTACATCTGTATCCTAAAATGGTTTCTGTATCGTCAGAAAAACTGGGCTTTGGCAAACTATCAAATACCTCTAAGGATTTGTATTTTTTCTCATCATAGTTGATCATATCTACCAACATTTTCCGGTTATAATCAATAAATGCCTGAGTTTTATCCTGAGCTTCTGACAAATAGGTAACTCCTTGATAACATCGCATTTTCATGGAATAAGAGCTATCCACTTCTCCATTGGTAAACTTATGATAAACCACTTCAATAGGTTTATTTTGTGCTATTAAAACACCAAAAAAAGAACTTAAAATCAAGATTAAAAAGATCTGCTTTTTCATTTTATTTATTTAATAGTTATTCGGTCATTGTTTTTAATTTACAATAATCTCATCAATAAATATCCAAGAGGGCTTGCCATAACCTCTATGCCATTCAGGACAGGTTTTTATCGATTTAGCTGTAATGCGAATATATTGAGTTTTTATGGAATCAAAACTAAAATAGAAAGGAATACTTTTTACCAGATAATTTCTTTCTGCTATATCGCCCTCTTGAACTGAAATTGTTTTATAGGCCATTCCATCATTAGAATATTCAATTTCAAGAACTTCTGGTAAAAATACCCAAGAATTGACGGCTTGTAAAAAATTCATTTGTATTTCAGAAATACCTTTTGGTTCTAATAAATCAATATCCAGAATCATATCTTCACCATGAAAACCTAACCAATTATGATGATAATCTAAGGAACCAAATAATTGGTCGTTTAGAGCCTTTACACCTCCCACAGGATAGAGGTCGCTATATTTTGTTTTCAAATTTAAATGAGCCCCATCTAGCAGTATATTTGGTTTTAGCTGAGCCTCAAGCTTATTAATAACATATTTTTTATAAGCCGAAAGTGTGAATTGTCTTTCGTTCACTTTAATATCTTTTCTACTTAATGAATAATCTTCTAAATTTTGAAGTAACTCCAAAATAATTGGGTTTATTTCTTGAGTACTTTCTGTATTTATAATGGAAGGCATTTCGGAATAGTTATTATTGATAGCGATATCAACATAAGCAAAATCTACAGGCAATCGAGTTCTTTTCACCCTATCCAGATAAATACTCTTATCGGCTACTGCCATTTCTGCTTTATCCATTAATTCTTTATAAGCTATCATCAATTTTGGAGCTAAAAAGGAATCGGTATAATCCATAGGGAAACCATAAATATTTAAAAACTCACTTTTTGCATGTTTTTGTAACTCTCTGTTTGTTAATTGATAATACTGAAATATATAGTCAGCAGCTTCGCCATAATAAGTATATATAAAATGATGAGCCAAAGAATCTACATCAAGATTTGGATTCCACAATAGCTTTGCAATTAAATACTGCTTAAGCTCCGATAAATCTGACCAATTACCACCACTTCCCTGCTCAAACATCATTTCTACTCCGTTTTCTTTAAAAAGCTGAATATTGGCTTGCAAGACTGAAAAATTAGGAAAGGGTGTCAGGTAATTTTTAAACTGTACCACATAATCCCATAAGAAAATATTATTGGTGATGGCACTCCAGTTTTTTAAGTCTTTTACAAAAGCTGCGCTCCTTTCATCATCTGCCAGTGGCATACTTCTATTACACTCAATAGAACAAAACATCACATTAACATTGCTATCAGGTTTAATATTTACAGGTGCAGAGCGCGTAAACTGATAAGCCAATGTTGAAATTTGTTTATTAGGGAATGCTCTGGCTATTTGATTGCTCATTTGAATATACGCACCAGAATAGCTATTGTACTTTTTATACAGTTCCTCACAGTTGTTGCATTCGCAGTAATTATAAGTATCGTTTTGCGAAACAGACCAGAATATCTTCTCAGGTTGTTTCTTGATTTCTTCACCTAAATTTGTAATCAACAGTTCTATTACCTCCGGATTACTCAAACAAAGTTGCGCATCTTGCAAACGCCTTCCATTTACCAATGAAAAATACTCAGGATGATTATTATAATATTTCTCTGGTGGTATAAGATGCCTAAAAGTATGCACAAACATTCCCCACTCATCAAGCTCTTCCAGTTTATACCATTCTCTATATGCTTTATCTTTTCGACCAGGAAAAAGTATTCTGCGAAAATCGAATGCAGGATTATAAACTTTATAGGAGTTTTTAAAAGCTAATTGCTGCTTTTGTGGAATATATTCTTCTTTTGCCGAAAGCTTTACACACCCTATATACTCTTCTAAAAAAGTATTTACGGCATACAAATCTCCAAGACTATGTTTTCCCAACAAACGAATACTATTGTCATTAATATCAATAATAAATCCATCATCTTTTAAAGAATCTAATTGCTGCTGATGTGATTGCAGCGCAAATGAATTACCAATAAAAATAGGCTTTCTACCATTGGCTTCTTCAATAATCTCAATTTTTTTATGAGAAATTTTCAACCAATAATCCTGCAATTGCAAAGCGGCTCTTCTACTTAAACTATCTGTATCTTGTTTAATAACAATAGCATAATTAGGTTCAAGATCTTTCTTATGAGAACAAGAAAAACCAAATAAAATGATAATAACAGAGTATAAAATCTTTTTCATTATTGTTTTTCCTTTGATATTATTACAAACTATATTTACTAATTGTTTCGGATAAATCCTCCACTATTTTATTAATGCTGACACTTTAAATACCCAAACATATTTCGATGGTGGATTATGTCTTAAAGATTTAGGAACTGCTATTTTAAAACCATTTTCACCATTCTTTTCCCATTTTAACTTCTTTGAACTCCCCAATAAATACACTTTTGAACCTTTAACAGGCCTATGAGATGTAATGGTGATAGTCTCAGGCATAATACTTTCACCTTCAGCTGCCATATACATAAAATAGGTAGTGCCATCATCTAATGTGGTCAAGCAAATATTATTTTCTTTATAAGGAGCAATAGCTTTTGAATAATATATAGCTTCAGCGTTTACCTGCATCCAATCTCCAATTTCTTTTAGTAGCTCATAAGCTCCATCTTGCCACTCTCCAGTAGGAGTTGGAGCTACATTAAGAAGCAGATTACCTCCTTTGGCTACAATATCTACCAAAAGTTGAACGCCTTTACGACCACTCATATATTTTGCATTAGGTGTATGCGCCCAACCTCCACCAGAAATGATACAAGACTCCCAAGGATAGCTTAATTCTTTTTCTGGAACTCTATTCTCAGGCGTTAAGTAATTTTGATTGATACCATGCACTGCTCTATCAACCACCAACAAACCAGGCTGTTTTTTACGAGCTTTAACTACCAATTCATCCATTTTCACGTCCTGATTAACCATTCGATGCTTCAAATAGCCATCTTCAGTGTTCTCCAATACTCTTTCATACCAGCTACTAATGGTAGCTTTACTATCTTTTGCTACCCAACCACCATCAAGCCAAAGGATATCTACTTTTCCATAATCGGTTAAAAGTTCCAAAATTTGGTTATGAGTAAAATCTACATATTTCTGCCATTTCTTCGGATTCTCTAATGGGCTATAATTTACATTTCTATCTCGTGGTGGATATTTTGGATCCCAATAATTTTTGTGATTCCAATCGGGTTTTGAGAAATAAGCTCCGGCCCAAAATCCCTTTGCCCTAAAAGCATTAAAAATTTCTTTAGTCACATTAGCACGTGGATTAGAGGAAAAAGGACAATCTTTATCCGTGATTTTATAATCTGTGTATTTAGTATCAAACATAGAAAAACCATCATGATGTTTAGTGGTAAAAATCACATATTTCATTCCGGCATATTCAGCAGCTTCTGCCCATTTTTCTGGATTGAAATTTACAGGATTAAAAGTAGTTTTTAGAGCTTCATACTCTTTTACATATTCGTAATAATTATTGGGGTTCTCGCCTTTTGTCCTCACACACCAACCATATTCTTCTGGGCTTAGCGACCAGGATTCCACTATCCCCCATTGACTATATGCACCCCAATGCATCAGTAAACCAAACTTCATATCTTGCCACTGCTGCAGCTTTTCTAATACTAAAGGATCTGTTTCTGGAACATAGCGTTCATTTTCGTAAACAGCCTGTGCAGATCCTTGTAAGACAAGAAAAAGACTAAAAAATAATAAAGCCATTTTCATCGTAAATAATTGTTTTTGTGGTGGTGTAGAAAGTTTCATTGTATCAAGTCTTTTGTTTGTACAAACATAAGATTTTTTTAGGATAGCTAAACAATATTCAACTGTCAAGTTTTTAAAAAAAATAACTAAATTTGTTAAATCAAACAAAAACAATAAAGATGAAAAGAAGAGAATTATTTAAAAAGATGGGAATAGCTAGCGTTAGTGTTTTTATGGGAAGTACTATTCTTTCTTCTACAAAGGCTATAGCTCAAGATACGCAACAAAATAAATTGATTGCAAATCGCCAAAAGATGAGTTTTGCCGATCCTAAAAACCCTACAAAATTCGAACTAAAACATACTCCTGATATTAGCTTTGGTGAAAAAGATCCGAATGGATTTACAAAAGTATCTATTACAATTGGTCAAACTGGTATTATTCATCCCACAGAAGAAAACCATTGGATTGATTTTTTGAATATCTATAAAAATGATCATTTGGTATCAAAAATGCTATTGGAAAATGGACCTATAAGAGGTTATGCTGATCATTATATCAATTTAAAATCTGGTGATTTATTAAAAGTAGAAATTGGTTGTAACCTACATGGGATTTGGGAAAATACTGAAACTTTTAGAGTCTAAACTGAAACTGATTTATAGCTACTTCTATTCTGAATCAGCTAGCGCGGATTTGC
>JAOZUW010000160.1 GCA_029938465.1 Bacteroidales bacterium
TGACACCGTATTTGCTACCACCCATTTTTTTTGTTCCTAAAATAGGTATAAACTGATCAATGGCAGTCACTAAAACTGTAATTACTAGCCATATACCCATAAATTTTTCTTCAAAAGGCATTGTGCTTAAAAAATATAAACTGAGTAAAGAAAGAAATGAAAAAATAGGACCAGGTAAAATAGGAATAATGGCTCCAATTAAACCTAGCAAACCTAATAGTAATGCTAAAACACTTAAGAAAATATCCATAAAATCTAAATTCACACACCCTTAAAACAGCAATCATATGCTATTTTGGTATTCATCCATCTGACGGTACTTCATCCTATTGGTTACAAGCTAAATACCTGTTTTAAACGGAGAATAGTATACTTACTTTACAGGCATCATATAAATTTCTATAATCTTACAAGAATTTTGAGGGTAAATACTGACCTGTGATAAGCTTGCTGGTATTAACAACGATTTTCCTGCTGTGATCTTTCCTTTGTTATTATTTTTATCTTCATAAGTAAAAACGCCTTCAACACCTAACAATATTACAAAACTATCTAATTCGCTATAATCCTTTTTTATTGCCTTAGTCAGATTCAGAATATTAGTAGTAAAAAACGGAGTGTCAACTATCTCACAAGTTTTGTTTTGCTCTTGGCTATAATCAATCTTATAGTTATCATAAACTTGAAAATCAATGGCTTCCATAGCTTCTTTTAAATGCAATTTTCGAGTTTCACCTTTCTTATCCACCCTATCCCAATCATATATACGATAAGTGGTATCAGAGGTTTGTTGTATCTCGGCCAAAAGAACACCAGGACCTAAAGAATGAACTCTACCAGATGGCATAAAGAAAACATCTTCCTTTGCCACACTCTCAAAATTCAAAATCTCCGATAGCTTTTTTTCTTCAATTTTTCTCAAATAGACTGCTTCATTTATTTTCTCACTAAAGCCTGAAATAAGCTTAGCATCTTTTTCAGCATCTAAAATATACCATAATTCAGTTTTTCCACCTGCCAAACCTCTTTTATGTGCCAAAGCATCATCAGGATGAACTTGTATAGATAACCAATCATCAGCATCTAATATCTTAACTAAAATAGGAAATATATTTCCGAATTTATCATAAATATCTCCTCCAACAAGATCATCCATGTATATCTCTAACACTTCGTTAAGCAGGTTCGATTGCAAAAAACCATTAGATATAATACTTTGTTCTTCAGGATAACCTGAAAGACTCCATAACTCACCACAGTTCTTTAATGACCCAATATCGATACCTAGTTTATTCTTTATTTTTTGTCCGCCCCAAATTTTTTCTCTAAAAATAAGATCAAATTCTAAAGGATATAATACGTTTTCCATAGTGCATATTCTGAATCTACAATAATACGAAAAAGTATAGAAAAGATAGAAAACTCTGATAAATGTATTCCTTTTTTTTACCCTTTATTCATACAAATGAAATATTGATTATATTACAATCAATAATATGATTACTATCTAATCAATATGTTTTTAAACGTACATTCATACTATAGTTTGCGCTACGGAACCATTTCTATAGAGACATTGATAGAAAAAGCCAAAGTTTTGGGATTAAAAAAATTGGCCATCACTGATATCAATAACACTACTGCTATACCTGATTTTGTGAAAGCAGCTAAAGAAGCACAAATAATACCTATAGCAGGAGTAGATGTTCGTAACAAAAATCACTTTCTTTATATTATTTTGGCTCGAAACAATAATGGTTTATCACAAATCAATGCATTTTTAAGCCAATATCAATTACAGCATAAGAAATACCCCAAGCAGCCAGGAAATTTAGAAGATGTATTTATTATTTACTCCTTAAAGAATTATCCAGGAAGGAAACTGAGAGAAAATGAATTTATTGGTGTTCGCCCACGGGAAATCCATCAATTATTTACATCTGCAGCCAAAAAACAACTGGAACAAATGGTGGTTTTGCATAGTATAAGTTTTCAGGATAAAGCACATTATTTTTTACATCAACATTTGCGAGCTATAGATCATAATATTTTGTTTTCGCGTTTAAAAGCGGAGGATTTGGGGCATGCAAGCGATTTATTTATACCTCCTCAAGAATTATATGCAACATTTGAGCAATACCAACAACTATTGGTGAATACAGAGCGTATTTATTCCCTTTGCAGTATTGATTTTGATTTTAAAAGCATTAAAAATAAAGCTCACTTTACTGGAAGCAAAATTGATGATCGTATTTTATTGGAAAAACTAAGTCGAGATGGTTTTAAATATCGATATCCACAATCTGATCCAGCTATGATTAAACGCTTAAATCATGAGTTAAAAATCATCCATCAACTAGGGTTTTCGGCCTATTTTTTAATAACTTGGGATGTCATACGCTATTCCATGTCGCGAGGATTTTATCATGTTGGAAGAGGCAGTGGAGCCAATAGTTTAGTGGCCTATTGTTTACGCATCACTGATGTAGATCCCATAGAGCTGGATTTATATTTTGAACGCTTTTTAAATCCAAAACGCAGCTCCCCTCCCGATTTTGATATCGACTATTCCTGGAAAGAGCGTGATGAAGTAATCGACTATATTTTTAAAAGATATGGGCGCGAACATACCGCACTTTTAGGCACTATAAACACTTTTAAAGATAAATCTATCTATCGTGAACTGGCTAAAGTTTATGGCTTACCTAAAGAAGAAATAGATCGTTTGGTAAAATACCCTGAGCATGAGTTAAACCAAAATCACATTATAGGAAAAATACAAGATTTGGCCAATATGATGCGAGGCTTCCCAAATATGCGTAGCATTCATGCAGGTGGTATTTTAATTAGCGAAGAACCTATTTACCACTATGCAGCATTAGATATGCCGCCTAAGGGCTTCCCCACTGTACAATGGGATATGTATGTTGCTGAGAAATTAGGTTTCGAGAAATTAGATATTCTCAGTCAAAGAGGCATAGGCCATATTAAAGAAGCTGCTGATATTATTCTACAGAACAAAGGAATAGCTGTAGATGTACATGCTATTCAGGAGTTTAAAAAAGATAAAGCCATCAAAGAAACCTTGAAAAGTGGGGAAACCATTGGATGTTTTTATGTGGAAAGCCCAGCTATGCGACAACTCCTGAAAAAACTAAAATGCAGCGATTATTTATCACTTGTGGCTGCCAGTTCTATTATCCGGCCGGGTGTAGCTCGTTCCGGAATGATGCGGGAATATATCCAACGCTTCCACCATCCCAATAGCTTTAAATACTTGCACCCTATTATGGAGCAACAACTTAAAGAAACCTATGGTGTTATGGTTTATCAGGAAGATGTTTTAAAGGTATGCCATCATTTTGCTGGTTTAGATTTAGCCGATTCCGATGTTTTACGCCGTGCTATGAGTGGTAAATACCGTAGTAAAAAAGAATTCCAGAAAATAGTTGAAAAATTCTTTAGCAACTGTAAAACCAAAGGCTACTCAGACAAACTCAGCCAGGAAGTTTGGCGGCAAATTGAATCTTTTGCAGGTTATTCTTTTTCCAAAGCACATTCGGCATCCTATGCGGTAGAAAGCTATCAAAGCCTTTTTCTGAAAACCTATTATCCTTTGGAGTTTATCACAGCTGTGATCAATAATTTTGGTGGCTATTACCACTCCTGGCTCTATTTTAACGAAGCTCGAATACTTGGTGCGCAACTACAACTACCTTGTGTTAACCATAGCCATTATAAAAGCCGCTTGATAGACAAAACATTATATATTGGATTTATTCATGTGCAACATTTGGAGAAAAAAGTAAGCTTTCAGATTCAGCAAGAAAGGAATACGAATGGTAACTTCTATGATATGACTGACTTTACAGATAGAATAGCTGTTGGTTTAGAGCAACTTATCTTATTGATTAAAATTGGTGCTTTCCGTTTTTTAAACAAACCCAAATCCGAATTATTATGGGAAGCTCATATGCTACTCCATAAACACCAGCCCCAGATACAACAAGCCAAGCTTTTTAAAACCAAAACCACACACTATCAATTACCCAAATTTGTGCACCAGCATATAGAAGATGCTTATGACGAAATAGAACTTATAGGTTTTCCGGTAACATTAAGTTTTTTCGATTTATTACAAAGCAAGTACCGATCGCCAGTAAAAGGGAAAGAATTAATATTCAAATTGGGGCAAAAAATCAAAATATTGGGGCAATTGGTCACCATAAAATACGTGAAAACAGTGCGTAAAGAGTATATGAATTTTGGTACTTTTTTAGATGATAGTGGGCACTTTTTCGATACTGTTCACTTTCCCAGCTCCTTAAAAAGATACCCTTTTAGAGGCGATGGCATATATCTTATCCTTGGAAAAGTAGTAGAAGAATTTGGCTATGCCAGCTTAGAAGTAGAAAAAATGGCCAAAATGCCTTTAAAAGCCGATCCGAGGGCCGAATAATACTGTTTCTCAAAAAAATCTTTTTGCAAAAAATAATTCAACCCCTTATCATATTAAAATACGATTTTTATTATTTATACTTAATTAATTTATAAGATTCAGAATAATAAGGAGTTCTTATTTGTATGATATAAATACCGGGATTATACCTTTCAGTATTTATTGTATATTTGTTAGTATAACTTGGTATAGAAAGATGCAGGATGTTCTCACCGCTAACAGTATAAATTTCCAGCATAGTGTTTTGATTCGACAATTCACATAAAACTATGTCAATACTATTAGTGAAAGGATTTGGACAAGGATAATTGTTATATTTTAGACTTTTTATAAATAGCTCATCTTTAATATTTACAGTCGTCTTTATACTTTTAAATAAAAAGCTTGATAAACCTGGAGTCTTAGCATATATATATTCATCTTCATCTAGTATCAATTCTCCCATTGAACTTCCTTCTAAACCTTCATTTATCATTTCAAAATTTAAGCCATTGTCAACAGACCTTCCAATTCCACTTGGCCAGGAACTTGAGAAATAAATATGGTCGGCACTATTAATCAATAAATCCTCTACCATAGCGCCTTCCAGTAATGCTTCCCACTGATTAGAACCATTTCTTAATACAAAGATGCCTGGATAATTACTTCCTTCTGCACCTCTTACTCCTGCAATTAGATCATTAGCACTATTTATTGCCAAGCTTGAAACACTATGATTTAATAATCCCAAAAACTCCCAAGTTTCACCATTATCATTTGATTTATATACCCCGCCCATCTCAGGGAAATAGGCACCCATGGCAATATATATATCATTGGAACTTGCAACTAAAATATCTTTTATATGCTCGCTGGTATGACCATAAGTAGTAAACAAACTATCCCACGATTCTCCATCATCAGCTGTCCTAATCAATAAACCACCATCAGCAAGCCAAAATCCTAAGTAAACTGTATCATTACCAATGCAAAACAACTGGTTTATTCCTCCATTTGCATAGGTAGGTAATGCAATGCTATTCCATGATTCACCATTATCTTCAGAATAAACAAAACTCAGAGAACCTTTACTAACAAAGATATTACCAGATTCACTTATTCCTAATCGTGAAACAAGTTCACCATCAAAATCATAAAAAACAGACCAAGTATTTCCAAAATCACTTGATTTATAAATACTACCATAGGTGTCGCTTCCGCCAGTTCCAACGAAAATATCATTTTCATTGTTTATGTCAAAGCACCAAATATCAGTAGTATCCGGAAAATCCAACTGTTCCCAAAAATCCTGAGCAGATAAGAGATTTAATGCAGAAGTAATGATTAGCAGGATTAAGGTTAGAATTAATTTTTTCATCTGATGTTAATTTTATTTCTTGGTCATCCCGACAACTATCGGGAGTAGCTCGCTAAAACTTAATCATCCCTTTGTGAGTCAAAATTTTGGTCTTGCTCTGTTCATTTGTTTATATTGGTACTGTAAAGGTAGTGAAAAATATTAGATGTTGCGCCCCACTCGAGTTGTTTTTTTC
>JAOZUW010000049.1 GCA_029938465.1 Bacteroidales bacterium
TAAATATAAACTTGGACTATTTTTTAATTTCCAAACCACAGTACTAATAAAGGGACTAAAAAGAGTGATAAATTAAAGCAAGCGCATCAAAATAAGAAATAGCGGACTTAAGGTACTAACAAATTCTTATACTTTTTATGGAAAATGCAACAAATAATTCGTTACTTTGCAAGCTTATTTATTAGTATAAGTAAGGATGGCAAAAAAGACTAAATTTATATTCGTTACAGGTGGTGTTGCATCATCATTAGGCAAGGGAATTATCTCTGCTTCACTAGCTAAGCTACTACAAGCAAGAGGTTTCAAAGTAGGAATCCAAAAATTTGATCCCTATATCAATATCGATCCAGGCACTTTAAATCCTTATGAACATGGCGAATGCTTTGTTACTGAGGATGGAGCAGAAACAGATTTGGACTTAGGTCATTATGAACGTTTTTTAAATGAACCCACCAGCCAGGCTAATAATGTAACCACAGGAAGAATTTATCAAACAGTGATAAATAAAGAACGAAAAGGTGACTATTTAGGCTCTACTGTGCAAATTATTCCTCATATTACCGATGAAATAAAATACCGTGTTAGATTATTAGGTAAAAAAAATAATTTCGATTTTGTAATTACAGAAATAGGTGGAACCGTTGGTGATATAGAATCCTTACCTTTTATTGAAGCTGTTAGACAAATGAAATGGGAGCTGGGAAGCGATAGCATTGTTATTCATCTTACTTTGGTTCCATATCTTGCAGCTGCAGGTGAATTGAAAACCAAACCTACACAACACTCCGTAAAAATGTTATTGGAGCATGGGGTGCAACCAGATATTATAGTTTGCCGTACCGAACACCATTTGAATCAGCATATTAGAGATAAAATAGCTCGTTTTTGCAATGTTCAGCCCAGTAGCGTTATCGAGTCTATTGATGCAGAAAGCATTTATGATGTGCCTGTATTAATGCGACAAGAAAAATTGGATACAGAAGTATTGAATATTACAAAAACTCCTATTGAAAATGAATTAAATATTGATGAATGGGAGAAATTCCTTAAACGCTTAAAAAATCCTAAAGCCACTATTGAAGTTGCATTAGTTGGTAAATATGTAGAGCTTCAAGATGCTTATAAATCAATTTTGGAAGCCATGGTACACGCTGGAGCCGAAAATCAGGTTAAAGTAAAAGTGCAAACAATTCACAGCGAAAGTATCAATGCTTCAAATGCTGATGAATTACTCAAAAATGTTAATGGTATTTTAGTGGCTCCGGGTTTTGGTGACAGAGGTATTCAAGGAAAAATAGAAGCTGTTCGTTATGCTCGTGAGAACAAAATTCCTTTCTTAGGCATTTGTTTGGGTATGCAATGTGCGGTTATTGAATTTGGAAGGAATGTTCTGGATTACAAAGGTGCTGACTCCACTGAATTTAATTCAAAAACAGATTATCCTGTTATTGATATTATGGAAAACCAGAAAAAAATATCAGGAATGGGAGGCACAATGCGTCTAGGCTCCTACCCTTGTGAAATCAAGCCCAACAGTCATGCTGCTGAAACATATCAAGATAAGAATATCAATGAAAGACATAGGCACCGTTTTGAATTTAACGATAAGTATTTGAAAAAATATGAAGAGGCAGGTATGATAGCAACTGGTACAAATCCAAAAGATAATTTAGTAGAAATTATGGAGCTAAAAGATCACCCATGGTTTATGGGTGTTCAATTTCACCCAGAGTATAAAAGTACTGTAGCTAATCCGCATCCTGTTTTCGTGAGCTTTATTAAAGCTGCTTATCATAAATAATGATACTTGGCTATAGCAAAAACGAACTCCTAGGAGCTAAACAAAAACTGGAAAAATATATTCATCGCACACCGGTTTTACAATCGCGCTTGATTAATGAAGTAGCAGGAGCTCAATTGTTTTTTAAATGTGAAAACTTTCAAAAAGTTGGAGCTTTTAAAATGCGCGGGGCTATGCATAAACTCCTCTGCTTAAGCGAAAAAGAAAAATCATTTGGTGTAGTCACCCATAGTTCTGGAAATTTTGGTCAAGCTTTGGCTTTAAGTGCTCAGCTATTGAATATTTCGGCCACAGTAATTATGCCTAGCAATGCTCCACAGGTAAAGAAAGATGCCGTTGCAGGCTATGGAGCGCACATCATTGAATGTTCTCCCAGCATTGAAGCCAGAGAAGAAAGCCTTCGCCTTTTTTTATTGTCTCATCAAGCTACTTTTTGTCATCCTTATAATGATGAAAATGTAATTTTAGGTAATAGCACTGCTGCTCAGGAATTATTCGAAGATTATAAACTTGACGATATTATTGCTCCAGTAGGTGGTGGTGGATTAATGAGTGGCACAGCTTTGGCTGCCAAATATTTTTCACCTCAAACCAATATTTATGGTGCTGAGCCTATTGCTGCCAATGATGCTTATAAATCGCTAAGGGATGCTAAAATATATCCATCCATAAGCCCAAATACCATAGCTGATGGACTATTAACAGCTTTAGGTAATAAGACCTATCCTGTTTTAAAAGAACTACTTACAGAAATCTTATTGGTTAATGATGAGGACATTTTAAAATCCATGAAACTTATTTGGGAAAGGATGAAAATTATTGTAGAGCCTTCGGCAGCTATCAGCTTAGCTGTTGTTCTTAAAAATCCTAAAAAATTCGAAAATCGAAAAGTTGGTTTGATTTTATCTGGCGGAAACGTAGATTTAAAAAAGTACTTTGATTAAATCTAGAGGATTCTGATAAATAAAATGAGGTGAGAGCGGTTTAATGATTTCACTCTTACCATAGCCCCATTCTGCCCATGCAGTTAATAAATGATGATGTTGAGCACCTTCAATATCAAATTCTCTATCTCCTATCATCAGTATTTCCTGAGGATCGAAAGGAGGAATATTCTCCAAAGCAAAGGCAATCACTTCTTTTTTGTCTGTACGTGTACCATCCATATTTGAACCTGCTGTAAAATCAAAATAATCATCCAAATGAAAATGCTCCAGCAATTGATTGGCATATTTTATTGGTTTTGAAGTAGCTAATGACAAGAATATATCAGCCTCAAACAATTTTTTGATAAGCTCTTCAACGCCTTTATACAAATGGCATTCAAAAATACCTTTTTGCGCATAATACTCCCGATATTTCTTCACCATTTCAAAACTATCTTCCTCATTTACAAGATATCTTTTCTGAAAAGATAAATGCAAAGGAGGCCCAATAAAACAATCTAAAGTTTCTGGGTTTTCTTCTTTTAATCCGCTTTGTTCCACGGCATATAGCACAGAATTAATGATACCCTCTTTAGGATCCGTTATGGTACCATCCAAATCGAATAAAACGGCTTGTATATTGTAACTACTATCACTCATTTTCTTAAATTTATCTTCATCTAACTATGAATATTAATATTCCAGCTTTTCTTATTAATTATTATTCAAATTCCTTATTTTTTCTTTTATCCTTTGTTCCTCATAGCGATTTGGAATAAAATGCTGCAATGCTTGTTTAAAATATATACTTGCTTTCTCTTGCTCACTTCTTTGAAGATAATAATCGCCTGCTAATTCATAAGTATAAAAATAATGAGGATTATAATTCAAAAATGCTGCAATATCTACCTCCTTCTCCATTTTTATTTCTTGCGCAACACTTTTAAATAACAAATAGCTTGGGTAATTATTATTTAAAAAAGAGGTGTCGGCAGATATACGCTCCGAAAGAATATCTATTGGGAAAATAGGAATTATAGTTTTATCAAATATACTATCCAGATGATAGGCCATAAATGCACCTATTTGATAAGGTTTTGTAGAAATCCAAAAGCATTTTTCTTGAGGTTTAAAAACTACAGAATGATGGGCAATTAACTGATTGACAGCTCCTTCATTACCTAACCCAATACTTTCACCTGATTTTCCTTTTGTATCACGAAGTATGTTTACAAAATCGATATTGTTAAACTGAGATTTTGCAGCTAACAACTCCTCAAGTCTTTCAAAACGATAAGTTGTTACATTCTCTTCCTGGTTTTCTTTATTGATTTCTGTATGGCCTAATGTTTCACTTTGAAAATGATTAGTAAGGGAAATATGATGATCATTAGAATAGAATAAAACAGTAGTATCAGGTGTTTTTTCAATAATAACTACGCTGTTATCTTTTGCTGAAGCTATCATAAAACTCTCAGCTACAAAGGATTTTCTTTTGCAAGCAATGGAATAGGCTTCTTGAATATTTGATGCATATTGCAATATTTCACGAGCAATAATAGATACAGGAGTTTTTGCAGTAAACGGAATTTCTGATTTTGCCGAATTTAAGGTAATACTAAGTCCTTGATTATTCATTCCACTCACAACACCAATCATACCACCCCAGGTGATACTGGAGAATGCATACCCTTTATCGGGCTTAACAAACAAAATGATCTTATTTTCAGCAAATTCATCTCCCACATAAAAATCAAAATTTCTACCTACCAACAAAGCTGAATCACTACTTCTTTCGGCCCAAACACCAAAAGCCGTGCATTCTACCAAATGAAGATTTTGCATGGCATGACCTATATCGTGTGCTGCATGATAATTAAGTTGTCGGGTATAATTATCTCCAATAAAATCAAAATCATCCGATGCGAAGGTAGAGATCGCCTTTATTTCGTACAAAAACTCCTCAGGAATATAATCCGGAAGTTTTCTATTCATATAAGCAGTCACATATTTCAAAAACTTCAAATAGGAATCTGATGGAATCATTTGCCTCAGCTGTTGAATAAAAGCCTCTTCTTGTTTATGGATTAAATGTTGGGAGAGTATGCCATTCTTAAAACCTAATTCTTCGGGAGAACCGGAAATATACATTTCCCATAAACCTAAGCTGTTTTTTCGGAGCCAGGAATCTTGATAAGAAAAAGTGGTGTCATTCCATGTTTTTAGTTCATTTCTTTTGATTAAGTCTGTATTTATTTTTGGTTCTTCAATCTGAATAGCCATATAAACATAAGCTACAAACAGCAAAAGCAATAACAATGCACTTAAGAAAACACCTATAATAATCTTTCCTATTTTCCTCATCACAAGCTCTTTCGTATTTTATCTATCAAATAATCAAAACCCAAAATCTCGGAACAAGTCAACATAGCTGAACTGGTTACACCAAGAGCTCCGTGCATATTTAAATGATGTCCGGTAAAATATAGATTCGGAATTTTTGTCTTAGGTAAAACTAAATATTTAAATAAATCATGATGATCTTTAGCAATACCATAAGCTGCACCTCGTGAAGATGATACATAATGTTGATAGCTTAAAGGAGTGGCTGTAAAATAGGATTGAATGCAGTTTTGGATTCCTGGAAATCTTTTGTACAATTCCTGTAGTAGCAATTGAGCTTTCTGTTCTTTAAAATCTTCATAATCAGCTCCTCTTCTGCCTTTTTGCGTTCCTGTCCATTTCTCCACCTCGCTATAATACATAGTAGATAAAAGAGATGCATTTTGTGACCATTTTTGATTTTTTTTCTGACATTCGGTATAAAAAAAGAAATACCCAGGCCATTCTTTACCACCAATATTTGTTGTCCATACATTATCACTATAAAAATGGTAGATATTACGATTGATATATGGGAAACAATTGGGTTTAAAATTAATATATACATTAAAAAAACTTGTGGTATCAGGTAATGAGCCTATTCGTTTCCGATATATTTTTTTTATTCTAGAATCCTCAATCAACGCAAGCGTATGCGATGGGTGAATAGCAGAAACTATTCTTTCAGCATTATATTTTTCCCCCTTATCTGTTTCAACCCAAGCCTCAGTATCATTTTCAAAATGTATTTTATTTATTTGAGCATGAGTAAGGGTTTCACCTCCGGCTTTCTTTATCACATCAACTAACAGATCGGCCAACTGACTGCTTCCACCTTCAAAACGCCAAGCACTCTTGATGTATTGCACATTTACCAGTGAATGAACATAAAAAGGTGATTTGTTCTCCACTGCTGCATAAAGTGAATTAGTAGATGCCAATACTGATTTTAGTTTCTCAGAAGCATTCAACTTTTGGAAATACTCAGTAACACCGCCAGAATTAAAAGCTTTGGATTTATCTATATTTTTGTAATTCTTCAAGTTTAATAAGGGAAAATTCTCTGCTACTTCCCATATATCTTGTATATATTTCTGAATGGCTAACTTATCATTAGGAAACTCTTTAATTAATTGATCCTGAAATAATTGCTTACCCTGTGCATGATAGTATCTTTTTGGGTCATTTGCAAAACTTATTTCATCAAAAGCTTCCATATCCATTCGAATAAGTTGTAGCTTATCCATAATACCGAGATAATTGAAATATTGAAATAAGTATCCGTTCTCTTCCAGAGAACCTACATAGTTCATCCCAGTATTAAAAACATTATTATCTCGTTTGAAATTATGTAACAGTCCGCCAATTTTTTTGGCCTTTTCCAAAACCAAAACCTTTTGACCTTCTTTTGCCAGAACGGCAGCGGTAACAAGCCCACCAAGGCCGCTACCTATAATTATAGTATCAAATCTATCCAAATCAAATTATATTTCCATCAGTGCTTTAATGGCGCCCAGATAGGCTTCATTCCAACCTTCAACAATATTATCATAAGCATCATCCGGAATATTTGTGTGTAAAAGCTCCACACTACAATTTGATTTCTTTTCCCAAAGTTTTAAGGTTACAATGCTGGGGTTGTTATCGTCTTCTTCTCCAAAATACCATTGCTGAACCAACTTCTCGTTTTCTAACACTTCAATATTCTTACCCACAATAGCACCACCCCATAAAGAAAATTCGGCGCCTACTTCTTTACTCATGACTGCCGTTTCACCCGACCATAACTCAATTGTAAAAGGGTTTGTTAGAGCTGTAAAAACATCTTGTGGCGAAGCTTTTATTTGAAAATAAGTTTTGTATGTCTTCATGTGAGCAAATGTACATTAATTTTGTTATTTATAAATTTTAGCGTTAAGAATTTAGTTGGTAGTTTCATAAAAAAAACCAAAATATCTCATAGGATGATTATACAAAATTCTTTATCATTCATTTTTTTGTCAATTCCACATTATTCCTATCTTTGCAGCCCAAAATTTGACAACAAAATATTATGATAAATATCACATTACCCGATGGATCGGTAAAACAAATGCCTAAAGGTAGCAGCAGTCACGATGTAGCGCTTAGCATTAGCGAAGGCTTGGCCAGAAAT
This sequence comes from Bacteroidales bacterium, assembly GCA_029938465.1. Classification (GTDB taxonomy): domain Bacteria; phylum Bacteroidota; class Bacteroidia; order Bacteroidales; family UBA12170; genus UBA12170. The sequence continues at coordinate 7,265 of JAOZUW010000049.1, forward strand.
GTATTGGCTGCTAAAGTAAATGATGAAGTGATGGATGCTTCTCGTCCTATTAACGAAGACGCTACTGTTCAATTACTTACCTGGAATAATGATGAAGGAAAAGCTGCTATGTGGCACTCTTCAGCTCACCTTATGGCAGAAGCTATTGAAATATTGTATCCTCATGCTAAATTTGGTATTGGACCAGATATTGAAAATGGGTTTTACTATGATGTAGATTTTGGAGAAACTGTCTTATCTGAAAAAGATTTAAGTAAGATAGAGCAAAAAATGAAAGAACTTGCCAAGCAAAAGCAGGGTTTTGTTAGAAAAGAAATGTCGAAAACCGAAGCTTTAAAACATTTTGAAGCTAAAGGTGATGAATATAAAGTGGAATTAATTAACGATTTGGAAGATGGCACCATTACTTTTTACCAAACAGGTGAATTTATTGATTTATGTCGTGGCCCTCATTTAGTGAACACCTCTCCTATTAAAGCTATTAAATTATTGAGTATAGCTGGAGCCTACTGGCGCGGTGATGAAAACAGAAAGATGCTGACTCGTATCTACGGTATCACATTTCCAAAAAACAAAGAACTAACTGAGTATTTAGAATTACTTGAAGAAGCTAAAAAGCGTGATCACCGTAAGCTTGGAAAAGAATTAAAATTATTTGCTTTTTCAGAGAAAGTTGGAAAAGGTTTACCACTGTGGTTACCAAAAGGAGCCGAATTGCGCGAACGTTTAGAGAATTTCTTAAAGAAAGTTCAAAAAAAATACGGTTACCAGCCAGTTATTTCTCCGCATATTGGTCAAAAAGAGTTGTATGTAACTTCTGGTCACTATGCTAAATATGGTGAAGATAGTTTTCAACCTATTCACACTCCGGTTAAAGATGAAGAATTTCTTCTAAAACCAATGAATTGTCCACACCATTGCGAGATTTATAAAACAGAACCTCGTTCTTATAAAGATTTACCTATTCGTTATGCCGAATTTGGCACGGTATATCGTTATGAGCAGAGTGGTGAGTTACATGGTTTAACACGTGTGAGAGGATTTACACAAGACGATGCTCATATTTTTTGTATGCCGGAGCAGGTAAAAGATGAGTTTAAAAAAGTGATGGATATTATTGAGATGATATTTAAAGCCTTAGATTTCGAAGATGTAATGGTGCAAATATCCTTGAGAGATCCTAATAATAAAGAAAAATATATTGGTTCGGATGAAAATTGGGCATATGCCGAAAATGCCATCCGTGAAGTAGCTGAAGAAAGAGGCATTCCTGCTGTTGTAGAATATGGTGAAGCTGCCTTTTATGGTCCAAAAATGGATTTTATTGTAAAAGATGCCATTGGTCGTAAATGGCAATTGGGTACTATTCAGGTTGATTATAATTTACCAGAGCGCTTTGAGCTGGAATATGTTGGTTCGGATAATGAAAAACACCGACCTGTAATGATTCATAGAGCACCTTTTGGCTCTATGGAGCGTTTTGTTGCTGTTTTAATAGAGCATTGTGGTGGGAATTTCCCACTTTGGCTTACTCCAGATCAGGTAATTATTCTACCAATTAGCGAAAAATATCAAAAATATGCCGAAAAAGTTTTAACTTTGCTGGAAAATTACGAAATTCGCGCCCAAATTGATTCTCGTAGTGAGAAAACAGGTCGTAAAATTCGCGATGCAGAAGTAAGCAAAGTGCCTTATATGTTTATTGTCGGTGAGAAAGAAGCTGATAGTGAAACTATTTCCGTCAGAAAACATGGCGAAGGCGATTTAGGAACTTTTGAAATTGCTGATTTTATTGAGCGAATTCAAAATGAGGTTAATGAAGTAACAAAGTTTAATTAAATATAGGAGATTAAGTCATAGCAAAAAAGTTTTATCGTGGTCGAAGAAACCGAGGGTCATACAGGAAACCACAAAATCCTCACCGTATTAATGAATACATAACATCTGCTGTCGTTAGACTGGTAGGTGAAAATGTAGAAGATGGTATACATAATTTAAGAGATGCCATAGATAGGGCGAAGGAATTGGAATTAGACTTAGTAGAGATTTCACCAACTGCTAATCCCCCTGTTTGTAAAATTATTGACTATAAAAAGTTCTTATACGAGCAAAAGAAGAAGCAAAAGGAAATTAAAGCTAAATCGGCTAAGGTGGTGGTTAAAGAAATACGCTTAGGACCTCATACCGATGAACATGATTTTAATTTTAAGTTAAAACATGCTGAGAAATTCCTTAATGATGGTGCCAAAGTAAAAGTAGATGTATTTTTTAAAGGAAGAAATATCATTTACAAAGACAAAGGTGAAATTCAGTTGTTGAAATTTGCTACTGCTTTAGAGGAAATTGGAAAAGTGGAGAGTTTACCTAAAATGGAAGGTAAGCGAATGATTATGATGATAGCTCCTAAGAAAAAGAAATAAGTTAAAACTTATTATATAGCGGAATTTTTCCGCAGTGCTGAAAAGCAATATTATTAATAAATAAATTGTAGAATAATGCCAAAAATGAAAACTAAATCCGGTGCCAAAAAAAGGTTCAGCCTTACCGGGTCAGGTAAAATTAAAAGGAAGCATGCTTTTAAAAGTCACATTTTGACAAAGAAAACAAAGAAGCAAAAGCGTAATTTAACGCATGATGCTATTGTTGACAAGACAAATGTAAAAGACGTAAAAAGAATGCTAGTTAAGTAATCAAAGTTTAAAAACTATTGTTTTAGTTTTAAGTTTCTTCATTGAACGCTAAAGCAAAAAAAAATTAAAAAAAATGCCAAGATCAGTAAATGTAGTTGCGTCTAGAACAAGACGTAAAAAGATCATGAGCCGAGTAAAAGGACAATTCGGCCGTAGAAAAAATGTTTGGACAGTAGCAAAAAATGCTTACGAAAAAGGATTAGGATATGCTTATCGTGATCGTAAAGCTAAGAAAGCTCAATTCCGTCAACTTTGGATAGCACGTATCAATGCTGCAGCACGTCTGCACGGTATGTCTTACTCTGTATTTATGGGTAAAATTCATAGCAAAGGAATCGAACTTAACCGTAAAGCTCTAGCCGATTTGGCTATGAATAACGAAGCTGCTTTTAAAGCTATTGTAGATGCTGTAAAATAGTTGTTTTTACAAAAAAGAAAGCAAAACATTTTAATAATAGAAACCGATATTCATTTTTTGAGTATCGGTTTTTTTTGGTAAAACTCTTCTAAAAACTCCACTTCAAACGCCAATAAATAAATGCTCCTTCACCTCCAGCATCCGTATAACTGGTGAAATATTGTGAGTACACTGAAAATTCCAGATTTTCTTTAAGAGAATAATTTATAGATGGGCCAAAATATACTGATTTATCATTTGGGCTATACATAGCTGATACAGTAGCATTTAACAAAGGTGTGATTGGGTAAGATACTTGACCCATAAATGAATATTTGGTGAGAGAAAGGCTTTGTGGTGACATTTGTAAGAAATAGAATTCCTGCATATTAAAATCACTTGATTTTTTACCATAGGCATTATACAAAGCTTCAAACTGCAACATTAAAGAATTTTTAAAAGTATAATCGTATCCTAGTGACATTACTAAAGAAGCAGAGGTATCTGCAAATTGTTCCACAGGATGGAAGTAACTCATTTCACCTCTAAATCCTCCTTTAAACAAACTACCGGAAAACCCAGCTCCTATTACATAATCAGTTTCTTTATAATAGCCACCAATAAACTGAATATCATAGTTCCACTTATTAAACCTATAAAGCCCGGCAAGAGTCATCTTTTTATAAGCATCAATATTAGCCACAAGCTCTATTTTTGATGAATAAGAGGGATAGAACTGTATTCGTACAGCATCGCTACCTGGTTTTTCCTCATAATCGAAATCAAAAAAGCTATAGGAATTAAATAAATCATTGGGATTCCATACCATTGTTTGCCCCCAATTAATACGCTGCCGCCCTACAGTGATTTGAAAACTCTTAAAATTATAATCAAAATACAATCTGTCCAACTCAGAGAACATAAAAGCCGATTCCCCTTCAAAAACCATTACCGATAAATCAAGATATCCATTTTCTTGGCTTATAATATCGGAATATTGAGGAAAAGCATTCACTGTTTCACCATAATAAATTCTATTTCGCATTTGAGCACTAAACTGTAAGTCATTAGTGATGTACCAATTGAAATTCAATCGATTATGTATTAAATTATCAGTTATCCAATCTTTATCTATATCAATAAAAGAAATGGTTTGCATATATTTCACATAGCCGTTTAATGTCCAATTTCGCGGCTTCTCTTCTTGCGAATATGCGGTATTTAGCATAAATGCAAAACCAAAAAACAACATCACTATTAAAATTTTTATTTTAATAAATCTTATCATTTTCTATATTCCTTATAGCTCCAACACTTATTCTTTAAGCTCATCTTTAGTCACTACACCATCTTCCAGATATACTACTCTTCTGGCTCTATCAATTACTCGTTGGTCGTGAGTTGCAAAAATAAAAGTAATATTTTCTTCTTCATTAAGTTTTCGCATAATGTCTAGTAGTTCAGAAGTAGCAACACTATCGAGATTTGCAGTAGGCTCATCGGCTAAGATAAACTTAGGTTTACTTGCCAAAGCCCGTGCTACAGCTACTCGTTGCTGCTGCCCGCCTGATAATCTACTGGGTCGGATATCTTCTTTTCCTTCAATACCTATGGCTTTAAAGAGCTCTGCAATTCTGGTCTCACGTTCAACTTTTGATTTGTTTTGCAATTGCATAATAAACTCAGCATTTTCTTTAGCGGTAAGAACAGGAATTAAATTATAAGCCTGAAAAACAAATCCAATATTCTTCATTCTAAAATCAATTATCTTTCTTGAAGAAAGCGTACTGATATCTATCCCATCAATAATCACCTGCCCGGAAGTTGGGGCATCAAGACCTCCCAGCAAATTCAATAGTGTAGTTTTTCCACAACCAGACGGACCTACTATTGCTGTAAATTCACCTTCTTCAAATATAAGGCTTACTCCATTAACAGCCTTTACTTCTACAGCTGTTTCTGTATATGTTTTTTGTAGATTTTTTATTTCTATTACTGTTTTCATCTCTAAATAATTTTAATATTTGATACTTCAGTTATTCCTTAATACAATGATTAATTATTGTGCTTATCCAGCACGAGTAGCTTCAGCTGGTTTCATTTTTAATGCTCGTATGGTAGGGAATATAGATGCAATAATACCTGTAAGCATCACCATAATAACTACTTCAATATAATCGATAAATTCTAGTACAGGATACATTACAGAACTATAACCTATTGTGGCAAAACCTTCACCTACAATAGAAATATCTATCCCTACATCACCATAATACCATGTAAATATCCAAGAGATTAAGATCCCAAATAAACCTCCAACAAGTGCTAACATAGTAGTTTCCCACATAATCATTTTAAAAACTTTAAATCTGTTCATTCCTATAGCCATAATCATTCCTAATTCTTTGGTCCGCTCTAAAACAACCATTAGCATGGTATTTACTATGGCAAACCCTAAGGCTAACATAATGATAGACATAAAAATAAACAACATAAAAGAAGTCATAGAATAAGACATATTTAAATAGGGGTCAATATCATACCAAGCCTCTACCAAATAATTTGGAATTAGCTTATTTATCCGCTCTGTTGTTGCTTGTGTTACTTCTTCATTAGTTAGCAAAATAGCTATTTCGTGAGAAGAATGATCAGGCAGCATTAGTAATCTGTCAATATCAACTTTTTTTACAAAAACATTCATCATATCAAAAGTTGAATTTTGTGTCTGATAAATAGCTTCCACTTTAAAGCTGGCTCCACTTAAATTTCCTTCATAATCCTGAAAGGTAAGTACAATCTTAGATTTTAGCTTGGCATTTAGTTTTTTTGCTAACTTTTCGCTTATAATAATTCTGTTCTTTTTATCAGATTCAAAATATTCCCCTTCATTAATTTTCTCAAAAATATTTGTAACTGTTTTCTCATTTTCAGGTTCAACACCGTTTATCATAACTCCCAGACCTTTTGATGCTGTAGAAGCCATGCCAAATGATTTTGTGCGCTGTGATACTCCAATTACTGAAGCTTCTAATCGTACTTTTGAAAGTATTTCGGAGGATTCCTCCATTAAATATTCTATTTCATTATTCTCAACAAAATGTTCATTATGAACCTGAATATGTGAAACTTGTGATTGAATGGCATTTTCAACTAAATCCATTACCATTCCCTTCATCACTCCTGTAGAGGCTAAGCCTCCAAATAAACCTACCGTTACCGCTGCAATAACAACAGAACTTCGGAGTTTATTTCTCCATATATTACGCCAAGCTATTTTAAAATTTATATAGTTCATTATTTTGCTTTTTTATCCTCTTAATGATTTAATAACATTCATTTTCAATATAGAAAATAAGGGGTAAATAGCTGCTATACCTGTTATCACTATGATGATTAATGTATTATTCAGAAATATATTAAAATCCAAAACAGTTGGAAGAACAGCTTCAATTCCAAATTGCTCCATAGATTCTGCCATTTCTCCTGTAAGTGTTATAGGATTTACTTTATAATAGTACACAATTGGAATAGTTAATAGAATTCCTGCAATGATTCCAACTAAGTTCATCATCAAAGTTTCATAAAATGAAATAAGCATTAATTTCTTCTTTTGCATCCCAATAGACACCATTACGGCAAACTCTCTTTTACGTTCTTCAGTCATCATTAATACAGTACCAAAAACACCAAATGCAATAATCATATACAATATGGCAATCATAATAATTCCTCCAGCTTTATCTCCTTCAATTTGTTGAATTAACTCAGGTGTCATTTTTTGCCATGTCATAGCCTGATATTGTGTAGTATCAATAACAGCATTTATAGCAGCTGATACTTCTTCTGTATAGTCAGGATCCTCAAATATCACGACTACTGAAGTTACACCATTTTCAAAAGAAAAATAACTTTGAGCTAATAGAAGTGGCATAAATATCACTTGTTTATCAAGTACTGGTGAAGGTATTTTCACAATTCCTTTAACTGGATAAGCATTTATTGCCGACTGCCCCCAATGCCCCTGACCTAAAAGCACCAAGGTATCCCCTACATCAATATCTAAATATTTGGCCAAACCCGAACCAAGAATAATGGATTGATCATTTGCATTAATATATTCACCTTTGACAATTTTATTTTTAAGGCCTATCATGGCGTCTTCCTTAGCAGGTTCAACACCCATAATCATGGTGCCTTTGGTATTCATTTTATTTGACGCAAGTGAAAAACTTTCCAATCTTAAATTTACACCATTTATTTCATCAATATTTTTAATGGTTTTAATTAGCTGTTCATTCACCACCATTCCATTGTCAATGGTTTTATCATTCCAATAGTCCTTTTGATGTACTTGCACATATCCTGAGAATTTTCCAACCGCTGTTTCTACCATTATCCCATATGATCCTTCTTGAAAAGAACGCATAAATATCGCCAAAACTACTGCTAAGGTAACCGAACTAATGGTTATCATTGTTCTTTTGCGATTCCGCCAAATATTTCGCCATGCTATTTTTATATTCATAATAATAATCTTTAAATATCAACCAACTCTTCAACTTCCCAACCTTCAACTAACGTACTCGTTTCATATTCTGTTGAGAGAAAAAACTCTCTTTAAGCTGCACTTTAAAATTACTCTTAGTCACCTTGATTATGGTCTTTTGCCCAGGTTTATCTGCTGGGAGAATCACGATTCTTGAAGGTAACTCTCTATCACCAAATTGTTTTACTTCTGATGCAATCTCAGTACGAATAAGTTCCTCATCCTCATCGTAATACTCAGTTTTTAACTGCCAATATTCTTTCTTACTAATCCATTTCTTTACTTTGCCCCAAACCACTGCAGCATCCTCTTTTGGTATTAGATTCAATACATAACAATCTATTCCTTCTACAACATCATCACCAACAACTTGGTGAGTATAGTCCACTACTATAGAACTCTCTTTTAAAATGTCATCATTGGAATAATCGGATCCCATCCAGCCTTGCGACATCATGGAGGGTGGTATTTTAATCATCCGGTTGATTGTGGGTACCCAATTCCACATTTCATTATTTCGTTTCAAGAAAACTTGCCCTTTATCTTTTGCCGGAGAAGTGATATATGTCATACTAAAATCGCGACCTAATGACCATACTTTCATACTTATGGTACGTTCCCATTTAGTTCGTACTATAGTCATAGACATTTCTCCTTCATTGCTTTCTCCTCTTTGCAAATCATCAGCTTTGGTTATGATTTGTATGGCTGTTAAGTCTTGACTAAAGCCCGAAATACTAATTACTAATATTGCTGCAATACTGAAAAATATTTTCTTCATCTTTCTATTTTATTATTTCTTTTCTTGAGTTTCGTTCTTTTCAATTCTACTTAATAGTAATGATAATTGCAATCCCAATCTTTTTATTTCCTTCATCATCACATTTTTATCCATTTGCATCCAGTAATATATTTTTAAAAAACCTACAGATATAAAACTTGCTAACATAGCGGCACCCCATTTTATCAATTCAGGTATTGTTTCAACATTAAGAAATTGCAAAAGTGCATAAACTGAAAAGATAGTGAGCCCAATTACAATAAGCATAGAGTAATAGGTGATCCATCTATTTCTTCCCTTAAAAATGCTAGTAAAGGATTCCCATATACTAGGTTCATCCAATTCACTATAAAATTTCGCCTCTTCTTCACTTAATGATTTTCTTATTAAATCATCGATATTATTTTCTTTAGTTTCCATAACTCAACTAGTCTGTATTTTTATAAAAAAGTTCATTTTATCATAATAATTCAATTATCATATCTCTTATCTCATCTATTGGAAAATTCTTTGTATCCACCAAATAATGTATTCCAATTCCATCAAAAACAGCTAACAAAAATCTTGCTTTCACATCGGGATTCTTATCACCCTTTTGCGAATAATAATTAGAAAACACTTCCATCAGTGGTAAAAAAACTTTTAATATCTCTTGTTCTAATAGTGCAAAAACCCCAGGTTGTGCTGATAATGAGAAATAAAGCTTGAAAAAATCTGGACTTTCCTTTAGCAATAATAAGTTACCATCTATAAAACGAATCAGTTCTTCTTTTTTTATATGCTCTTGATTCTCTATTTGCAAAACATCAGAAAATTGTGATAAAGAATTAATTGTAATTTTTGTGAGAAGATCTTCTTTACTTTGAAAGTAATTATACATCAAACCTTTGGAAATTCCTGCTTTCTTAGCAATGCTGCCAACCGAAGTTGATTCATAGCCCTTTTTCGCAAACAAAACCAAAGCCGTTTGCATAATCAGTTCTGATTTTTCAGCTCTTATCACTTCAAATTGTTGTTTAGTTCTTGGGCACATCACATTGTGTTATGACTGAATGACTGGTCAAAGATAGTGTTTTATTTGAATAATTCATTATATTCAAATGTTTTCATTCATTTACTTATCACTTTTATTCAAAATCTATTTTATTGTTCAATAGTCCTGATTATCTTTGCGAAAATTCATTATTTTATGAGAAATATTTCAATTCTGTTATTCTTAAACCTATTCTTTAGTTTAGTACTTAGCGCACAAGATCAAACCAAACAACAATGGGTAGATTCCGTTTATCAAAACCTAAGTACCTCAGAAAAATTTGGACAATTGCTGATGCTTAGAGCCAACTACTCTGGTAAAGCATATAATCCAGATATTGATCAATATATTAAAGATTACAATATTGGAGGAATTTGCTTTTTTTCTTCTACCGCTGAAAAACAATTGCAACAAAATAATAAATGGCAATCCATTGCCAAAACTCCATTATTAATAGGTATTGATGCTGAATGGGGACTTGGTATGCGATTAAAGAATACGATCTCCTACCCTTTTCAAATGACTTTAGGCTCCATACAAAACGATAGCTTAATCTACAAAATGGGATACGAAATAGGAAAAGAATGCCGAAGAATGGGTATTCATTTGAATTTTGCACCAGTTGTAGATATTAATAATAATCCCAATAATCCAGTAATTAACTCCCGAAGCTTTGGTGACAATCCCCATTTAGTTGCCCAAAAGGCAGCTATGTATATGACAGGATTACAAGATGCTGGAGTTATAGCTACTGCAAAGCATTTTCCCGGTCATGGCGATACAGATTCTGATTCTCATAAAACATTACCTATTGTTGATCATGATAAAAGTCGCTTGGATACTGTAGAGCTCTATCCATATAAGGAGTTGATAAAAAAAGGCTTATCTGGAGTAATGGTGGCTCATTTATATGTGCCAGCCTATGAAAAAGAAACCAATTTAGCGACTACTTTGTCTAAAAATGTGGTAACCAACTTACTACAAAACCAGCTTGGTTTTAAAGGTTTAATAGTAACCGATGCTCTAGATATGAGGGGTGTAACAAAATATTTTCCCAGCGGAGAAATTGAAGTGAGAGCCTTATTAGCAGGAAACGATTTATTATTACTTCCTGAAAACACACCGAGAGCTATTTCAGGATTATTACAAGCCTATGATTCAGGAAGAATACCTGCTTCATTATTAGAAGAAAAATGCAAAAAAATTCTTTCCTATAAATATGATCTTGAACTCACAAAAAAACAAACTATAGCTGAAGAACAATTATATTCTGATCTTAATAATCCGAAAGCATTAGCTTTAAGAGAAAAACTCTATGAAAATGCCATTACTCTTGTTGAAAATAAAGAAATATTACCTTTAAATCGAAAAACAAAAGAGCAACTAGCCATTGTTAATTTTGGTTTTGATAAGCACAATAATTTCCGAAAACATGCTTCTAATTTTAGTAATGCCACCTATATTTACTTACCAAAAAACTTAAGCATAGCAAAAAACGACTCCATCTTTGAGGCTCTACAATCTTTTGATTTAGTTCTTTTTAACATAGGGAAAACAACTATTTTCCCTCAAAGATCATTTGGCATAAGTTCTTCAATGATAGAGCTTATTAATAAAACAGCAGAACAAAACAAAACCATAGTCAATTTATTAGGAAGTCCTTTGGCTATGCAAAAGTATTTCAAAAACCCTGATAAATACGCTGCATTTATACTTTCACATCAACATAATGCCACCACTGAAAAGCTATCGGCAGAGATGATCTTTGGCGCTTTAGGTTTCAAAGGTGTTCTTCCGGTAAATATTTCTGAAAAATACCAAACAGGCTATGGCATCTTCACAGAACCAAAAGGATTGATGAAATATGGAAAGGCTGAAAATGAAAATATTGATGGTGTTTTTCTTGAGAAAACAATTGACAGTATAGTTAAAGCAGGAATTGAAATGGCTGCATTTCCTGGATGTCAGATATGTATTGCACGAAATGGAAGTATCATCTTTCAAAAAAACTATGGATACCAAACCTATGATTCTATTATCCCTATCCATGACAGTAGCATATATGATATTGCTTCTATCACAAAGGTAACGGCAAGCATTCCATCTTTGATGTATCTTTACGACCAGAATAAATTTGATTTAGATAGGAATATTGAATCTTATTTCCCCTATTTAGAAAACACCAATAAAGCGAAACTTTCCTTTCGGAATATACTCACACATCAGGCGCAACTTCAAAGCTGGATTCCTTTTTATTGGTATAATTCTGATAGCTTAGGCAATCTGAATCCCTCTGTTTTTCAAGGCCATCAAGATGATATTTTTTCTGTAAGAGTAGCTGAAAATCTATACATTGATGCACAATATAAATACAAAATATGGGACACTATTGTAAAAAGTGATTTAAGAAAAAAAAAAGAGTATAAATATAGTGACTTAGGTTATTATTGGATTCCCCAAATTATTGAAAGCAACTATAATATACCATTTGAAAAATTTGTGTTTCAACAGTTCTACCAAGTGCTTCAACTCAAACATACAAACTATCATCCAAGAGAATATTTTCCTTTAAATCAGATTGTACCCACCGAGAATGATACCCTTTTCAGGAAGCAAGTAGTTCGTGGTGATGTTCATGATCCTGGAGCAGCTATGCTAGGCGGCGTTGGAGGTCATGCTGGATTGTTTTCTACCGCAAAAGATCTCAGTATTATTTTTCAAATGTATCTTCAAAAAGGTTTTTATAATGGTGTACAACATATAGACACTGCTACTATTGAAGAATTTACACGCTATCAACACGATGGTATAAAAAATCGTAGAGCATTGGGGTTTGATAAACCCTATAAAGAATATGATAAGTATGGCCCTGTATGTGAGAGTGCTAGCTTAAATAGCTTTGGTCATAGTGGTTTTACCGGAACCTATGCTTGGGTTGACCCTGATTACAATCTTGTATATATCTTTTTATCTAATAGAGTATTTCCAAGAAGTGATAATTATAAAATAAGTAAACACGATTTTAGAACAAAAATACAACAAGCCATTTATGATGCTATAATTACGAAATAAAGTGTAATTTTGGCCTCACATTAAAAAAAGAAATTATGCAACAACAACAGCCCGAATTAAATTTAAGAAAAATCCTACCCATTGCAGCTATTGTATTTGGTATTATGTTAGTTATTGGTCTATGGAGTCGAATAACTGTAACTGTAGAATCTGGAGAAGCCGGTGTTATGTTTCGCCTTTTTGGAGGAGTAGATACTGAAACTACCTATTCTGAAGGATTTCATTTTATGTCGCCATTAAACAGAATGTTCATCTACGATGTACGCCAACAAGAAGTATCAGAAAAGATGAGTGTTTTATCTTCTAATGGATTAGAAATATCCATTGATGTATCTATGTGGTACCAACCTGTATATGACAAATTGGGACAGCTACACCAAGAAAAGGGTCAGAATTACCTTAACTCTATTGTTAAACCTTCTGTAAGGTCAGCAACACGTTCGGTTATTGGACGTTATACTCCTGAACAAATATACTCTACTAAAAGAGATGCTATTCAAGAAGAGATATATGTCGAAACACGTGATATACTTACCATACAGTTTGTTCAACTAAATGAAGTATTGGTTAGAGATGTAGTACTTCCTCCCACTATTAAGCAAGCCATTGAGAAAAAACTGAGACAAGAGCAAGAATCATTAGAGTATGAGTTTAAGATTATAAAAGAAAGAAAAGAAGCAGAAAGAAGACAAATTGATGCTGAGGGAAAAGCCAGGGCCAATCGTATTCTGAATGCCAGTTTAACAGCTAATATCTTAAAAGAAAAAGGA